>NZ_LGEB01000051.1:0-162068 GCF_001279555.1 Micromonospora sp. NRRL B-16802
GTCGTGGGGGGCGGGGTCGTGGGGGGCGGGGTGCCGTTGCCTCCGCCGAAGTCGACGTCACTGCACAGGTAGTACGACTGGTCCAGGTGGCTGGCCTGCCAGATGGTGTAGACGATGTGGCGACCCGTACGTCCCGGCGCGCTCACCGGAATCTGGATGGAGACGCCACCGGTGTCCGGATTCCACTGCGAGGCAGGGGTGTTGCCGATCTGGCCGGCCAACTCAAGGTCGCTCCAGCCGAGCGGCTGCGTGGACGAGTTGAAGCCCTGCTTGGTCACGTACACCCGGATGTAGTCGGCGCCGTGACTGGCCTGGTCGAAGAAGCGGAGCCGGAAGTTGTTCGCCACCGAGGTGGTCTTCCACGCGCCGACGGTGTCCATTGCGTTGTAGCGACCGCTCTGGGTACGCCCGCCGCTGCACAGTTGCCCGTTGGGGATGGCGCCCTGGTGGTTACCGGCCACGCCCTCGCGGAACAGGCCGTTCCAGTTCCACATGGCGTTCGGGTCGGCCTGCCAGGCCTGCCAGCACATCGGGTCCTCGGTGGCCATCCGTGGGTTCTGGAAGTCGCCGCCCCAGCGCTGCCAGCAGCTGTAGCTGCGGGAGGGCGGGTCGACGACCGAGCCGTGCGCGGAGGCGGACCGGACCAGCATCGTGGTCAGGGCGGTGGTCAACAGGAGCGTGCAGGCAGTCGCGATGGCGAACAACCAGAGCACACGTCGTGATCGGGTGAGAGTGGACATGGAGCCCCCGGGGGGATGAGGTCGGACGGACGACGACACCCGGACTGCCGGGAGTTGCCCACTCCCGTGCCTATTCGCTGGCTCCCGCGATGGCTCTACCCGGCACAATGCCAGGCAAATCGTCAGGCGTCAATGGCAGCGCGGCGCATCGGGGTGTGCGGGATGCCGTCCTCGAGGTACTCCGGGCCGTTGACCTCGAAGCCGTGCCGGGCGTAGAAACCCACAAGGTGTGACTGGGCTTCCAGCACGCACGGCTGGTTGCCCACCACCTCAAGCGCCGCGGTCATCAGCCGGCCGGCGTGCCCGCCGCCGCGCGCCGTCGGGGCCACCACCACCCGACCGATCCGCGCGAGGCCGCCCGGGTCGGCGAGGATCCGCAGGTACGCCAGGGGGGCGTCGCCGTCGGTGAGCCAGAGGTGCCGGGTGCCGGGCTCCACGTCCCGCCCGTCGATGTCCGGGTACGGGCAGTTCTGCTCCACCACGAACACGTCGACGCGGAGCTTGAGCAGGTCGTGGAGGGTCCGGGCGTCCAGGTCGGCGAAGGAGGCCGTCCGAAGTTCGGTGGTCTGCTGTGGCACGGCACCGATGGTAGGCCCTCCCGAGCCGGGCCGGTCAGCGTGTCTCCGGTGGGCGGAGGTAGGTGGCGGCCACGGCGGTGAGCAGCAGCGCGCCGCCGACGAGCACCGGCAGTGGAAGCGGCTCGTGCAGCAGCGCTACTGCCAGCGCCGCAGCGGTCAGCGGTTCGAGCAGGGTCAGCACGGCGGCGACGCTGCCGGGGGTGGTGCGCAGCCCGGCGTAGAACAGCGCGTACGCCACGGCGGTGGTGACGACGCCGAGGTGCAGCAGCAGCGCCACTGTGGAGACGCGGGCCGGTACGCCGATGCCGGCGACCAGCGCGAACGGGGCGAGGGTCAGCGCGCCGACGACTGTGGAGACGGTGGTCAGCGTCATGGGTTCGGTGTGCTGCGACACCTGCCGGCTGATCAGCGTCGTCACCGCGTACCCGAGGCCGGAGCCGGCGGCCGCGAGCAGGCCGAACAGTGGGGCCGGCGCCGCCGTCGTGGGCTGCGCGCTGGCCGTGGTGATCAGGGCGAGGCCGGCCACGGCGGCGACCAGCGTGCCGAGCCGCAGCGGGCCGGGGATCCGGCGGGCGCGCGCCGACTCCCAGGCCGCGGCGAGCACCGGGGCGAGGCCCAGGCTGACCACGGTGGCCACGCTGACCCCGGCCAGCGCCACGGCGGCGAAGTAGAGCGCCTGGTAGAGGCCGAGGCCGACGCCGGTGATCAGCAGCGGCACGGGCGCCGCGCGCAGGGCGCCCACAAGCGTGCCGAGCCGGCCGGCGGTGCACGCCAGCAGGACGAGCGCGGCGATCGCCAAGCGGTGGAAGCCGATGCTCACCGGGCTGAGGCCGGTGCTCTCGCGCAGGAGTTGAACCGCCACGCCGGTGGTGCCCCACAGCACTCCGGTGACGGTGATCTGGATCAGGCCGGTGCGGGCCGCAAGGGCGGCCGGGGCCGGGACAGCCGGCGACGCGGTACGGGACGTGGACACGGATGCGCTCCGAAAGGTGAGCCGTTGACGAGGACGACGTCGACGGAGCGCGTACGGCGAGATGGCCGAGCGGGTGGGTCACCCGGTCGGCGTGAGGCGCGGCGCTCCGTTCAGGAGCGCGGCGGGGAAAGAACGCCCAGCAAAGGCCGCATGCGACGACCGTACCGCAGCGGGCCGCGGGGCGGTCAGGGCCGTGCGGTCAGGGCCATGCGGTCAGGCTGGGCGGGCGCCGACGGCGTCGCGGATCTCGGCACCTTCGGTGCGTTCGACCGAGCGGGCGCAGTGCCCGCAGCAGAAGAACCGGCCGTTGACCTCGACGCCGTGACCGACGATCTTGATTTCGCAGTGCTCGCAGATGGGTGCCATGCGGTGGATCGCGCACTCGAACGAGTCGAAGGTGTGGACGTCGCCGCTGACGGTGCGTACCTCGAACGCCATCCAGTAGTCGTTGCCGCAGACCTCGCAGGTTGCCATTCTAAAACCCTCCGTATCAGGACATGTGTCATCAGACTGCCCTGCTGCCTGGTGGCAGATGGGTCGAAATGCGGCCGGTCGACCGGTGGGGGCGGCGTGTCGGCTCCGGCGTGTCGTCCGTTATGCCGGATGAGACCGCCGTGACCCGCCGTACCGCTCGGAGGATCGCAATGATCAAGCGCAACAAGCTCTTCGGCAGCCTGACCCGGGTGACCTTCTGCCTGCCCCGGGACGTTCCGCCCGGCCCGGTCAGCGTGGTGGGCTGCTTCAACGAGTGGCAGCCCGGCCGGCACGAGTTGGTGGCCCGCCGCGACGGCACCCGGACGGTGACCATCAAGCTCGCGCCGGGGGAGTACCGCTTCCGCTACCTCGCCAGCGGCGGGGTCTGGCTCGACGACGAGTCGGCCGACCAGGTCGACGACAGCGGCGGTCTGCTCCGGCTCTGACCGAAGAATCGCCACCATCGATGGATTTATCGACAGGTCTCTTTACTGTTAACAAAGTTTAAATTACGTTGAGGGGCACCTCACCGCGCGTCACGAAGGAGCTGCCCCGATGCGTCGAAGAATCACCGTCCCGCTGGTGGCGGCGGGCGCTGTCGCCGCCACCCTCACCCTCGCCGCGCCCGCCCAGGCGCACGGCTACGTCTCCGCCCCACCGAGCCGGCAGGCGCTCTGCGCGCAGGGCCGGGTGCCCGACTGCGGGCAGATCAAGTACGAGCCGCAGAGCGTGGAGGGCCCCAAGGGCCTGCGTAGCTGCAACGCCGGGATCGCCCAGTTCGCCGTCCTCAACGACGACAACAGGGGCTGGCCGGCCACGTCGGTGGGCACCTCGCTGACCTTCACCTGGTTCAACACCGCCCGCCACTCCACAAGCAACTGGGAGTACTGGATCGGCAACAGCCGGGTCGCCGTGGTCAACGGCAACGGCCAGCAGCCCGGCGCCACCGTCTCGCACACCGTCAACCTCGGCGGATACTCGGGCCGGCAGAAGATCCTCGCGGTGTGGAACATCTCCGACACCGCAAACGCCTTCTACTCCTGCATCGACGTGCAGATCGGCGGCGGGGGAGGCGGCACCACGCCCACCCCCACTCCGACCGCCTCGCCCACGCCACGACCCACCCCCACCGCCACGCCGACGACCACGCCCGCACCGGGTGGCAGTTGGACGGCCGGACGGGCGTACCAGGTCGGCGACCAGGTCACCTACGGCGGCCGCACGTACCGCTGCCGGCAGGCGCACACGGCGATCCTCGGCTGGGAGCCGCCGAACGTACCGGCGCTCTGGCAACAGGTCTGACCGTACGGGCGCGGTCCCGGCCGCGCCCGTGTCGCCGCCCTCGCGTGATCGGAGCCCTCGCCATGCCTCGCGTGACCCCGCTGGCGTCCCTGGTCGCCGCGCTGCTGCTCGCCGCCGCCTGCGCCGGGCCGCCCGCGTCGACACCACCCGGGCCTGCGGCTGCCCCGTCCCCGGCGGGATCCTCCACCGGGGACGCCATGAGCGGCATCGACGTCGTCTTCCTGAGCACGATGATCGGGCACAGCGAACGCACCCTGCAGATCGTCAGGCTGGCCGGGAGCCGGTTGCGTGACAACTCGCTGCGTACCCTGGCCGCCGCCATCGAGGCGACCGAGGCCGACGAGTTGGCCGAGATGCGCGGCTGGCTGCCAACCGCCGGGCCGGGCGCCGGCACGGCCGGGCACGACCACGCCGGGCACGGCGACGACGACGCGCTGGACCGGCTGCGGGCCGCCACCGACGCCGACGTCGACCGGGTGCTGCGCGAGGTGCTCGCCGACCACCAGCGGGCGGCGGCCGACCTGGCCCGGGCCCAGGTCGGCGTCGGCCGCGACGAGCGGGTCCGCGACCTGGCCCGGCGCATCGAGCGGTCCCGGACCGCCGAGGTCGAGCTGATCCAGGGGTACGCGGCTCAGATCAGTTCGGCTCCAGCCGGACCGAGATCGAGTTGACGCAGTGCCTGGTGTCCTTCGGGGTGAAGCCCTCGCCGTGGAAGACGTGCCCGAGGTGGCTGTCGCAGCGGGCGCAGCGGATCTCCGTACGGGCCATGCCGAGGCTGCGGTCCTCGATCTCCTTGACCCGGCCCGGGATGGCGTCGTCGAAGCTCGGCCACCCGCAGTGCGAGTCGAACTTCGTGTCGCTGGAGAACAGTTCCAACCCGCAGGCGCGGCAGTGGTAGACGCCCTGGGTCTTCGTGTCCACGTACTCGCCGGTCCACGGGCGTTCGGTGCCGGCCTCCCGCAGGACGTGGAACTCCTCGGGGGTCAACCGGACGCGCCACTCGTCCTCGGTCTGGGGCAGCTCGTTGTCGTCAAGACTCACCCCTCAACGGTACGTCGAACGTCGGGGGTGTGGCATAAGGTCGCGGGATGGGTGGCACCAAGGCAGCGGTCACCGAGGTCGAGGTGGCCGGGCACAGCGTACGGCTGAGCAGTCCGGACCGGGTGATCTTCCCGCAGCGGGGTTTCACCAAGGCGGACGTCTTCCACTACTACCTCGCGGTCGGCGACGGCATCATGCGCGCCCTGCGGGACCGGCCCACCACGCTGCAACGCTTCCCCGAGGGCATCGAGGGTGAGGCGTTCTTCCAGAAGCGGGTGCCCACCCGGGGCGTCCCACCGTGGGTGACGACCGCGCAGATCACCTTTCCGAGCGGCCGGAGCGCGGCCGAGCTCTGCCCGGTCGACCTGGCGCACGTGGCCTGGGCCGCGCAGATGGGCACCATCGTGTTCCACCCGTGGCCGGTGCGCGCCGCCGACACCGACAGCCCCGACGAGCTGCGCATCGACCTGGACCCACAGCCCGGCACCGACTTCGCCGACGCGGCCCGCGCCGCCGGGGAGGTCCGCGCGGTCCTTGACGAACTGGGCGCCACCGGCTGGCCGAAAACCTCCGGTGGCCGGGGCGTGCACGTCTACCTGCGCATCCAGCCCCGGTGGACCTTCACCGAGGTACGCCGGGCCACCATCGCGCTGGCCCGGGAGGTGGAACGCCGTCAGCCCGACCTGATCACCACCGCCTGGTGGAAGGAAGAGCGCGGCAGCCGCGTCTTCGTCGACTACAACCAGATGGCGCGCGACCGGACGATCGCCTGCGCGTACTCGCTGCGAGCCACCGCACGGGCCACCGTCTCCACCCCGGTCGCCTGGGACGAGCTGCCCGACGTCGACCCGGACGACTTCGACCTGCGCAGCGTCCCCGCCCGGTTGGCCGAGCGCGGCGACCCACACGCCGAAATCGACGACTCCCCGTACGACATCACCCCGCTACTGGAATGGGCCGAACGAGACGCCGCCGCCGGCCAGGGCGACCTGCCGTACCCCCCGGACCACCCCAAGATGCCCGGCGAGCCCAAGCGGGTCCAGCCCAGCCGCGCCAAGCGCTCCCCGGAAGACGACGCCTGACCTGGCCTTGCCGTAAGCGGACGGCGCGCGTAACCCAGGCACCCGGTGGGTGAAGGCCTCGCGCTGCCCGCTCCGATCCGCGCCGTGGGCGTCAACGCGATGCGCAACGCCGAGGGCGTCGCGAGGATTGCTCGGTGGCCTCAGTGGCTTGGTGTGCGGGCAGTTGGCCGGGGCGCTCAGTGGCTCAACGGATCGATTGGTGTTAGGCCCCGTGGCGCGGCAGCGCCAGCGAGCCGGAGACATCCGGGGCCGCCGCGCCAGTTGGGCTACGACCGCTTCGATGGCTGCTTGGCAGTGTCTACCTCAATCCATCACCTGGCCGTTCCACAGTGGATTGTGTTTCGTTCAGCCCTGGCGAGTTGGTCGGATGGTCAGGTCTCCGATCTCGACGTCGTCGGGTTGATCGATCACGAAGGCGATCGCGCGGGCGACCGCTACGGGGTCGATGCCGAGATCGCTCATGTTCTGCCTGGCCTGCTCGCGTACGGCGGGATCGTCGACTGCGTTGTCGATGAGTTCGGTCTTGACGTAGCCGGGGGAGATCGACGTCGTCCGCAGAGCCCCGGTGGTGCTCTCCTGCCGCAGTCCCTCCAGCAGGGTGCGGACCGCGTTCTTCGTGCCGGCGTACACCGCCTGGGTGGGGACGATCTTCAGGCCGGAGGTCGAGACGACCGTGACGAGGTGACCGCTGCCCTGGCGGTTGAACACGGGCAGCGCGGCGGCGATCCCGTGCAGGATGCCCTTGAGGTTCACGTCGACCATCGCCGACCAGCCCTCGACGTCCAAGTCGGCCATCAGGCTGATCCTGCTGACCCCGGCGTTGCCCACCAGGACGTCCAGGCGACCGAAGCGTTCGACGGCGAGGGCGACCAGCGACTGCAGGTCCTCGGGCGTCGTGACGTCCACCCGGGTGGCGGCCGCCGTACCGCCGGTGCTTTCGATCTCGGCGACCAGGCGGTCGAGCCGGTCGGTTCGACGGGCGCCGAGGACGACGGACGCCCCGAGTGAAGCGAGGTGACGAGCTGTTGCCGCACCGATTCCGCTGCTGGCACCGGTGATCGCGACGACCTTGCCGTGGATGGTCATGGGGATCCTCACGCTAGACTGGACACATGTCCGGTTACGGTGGCGATGATAGCGGACACGTGTCCGCTTCTGTCAAAGGTGTCGGGGCGCCACGTGCCGACGCACGGCGCAACCGCGAACGGATCCTCCGCGCGGCCCGCGAGTTGGTGCACGAGCCGGGTGAGCTGAGGCTCAACGCCGTCGCGAAGGCGTGCGGCATCGGGCAGGGCACGCTGTACCGGCACTTCCCGACCCGGGAGGACCTTCTCGCCGAGGTGTACCGCCGCGAGGTGGACGACCTGGTCGCCGCGGCCCCCGATCTGTTGGCGGCCCGCCCGCCGCTGGAGGCGTTGGCGGCATGGTTCGACCGGGTGGCCGCCTACGCCCGCGTCAAACGCGACGTGTTCGCCGCGGTCGAGGCGGCGACATGGCGTGACCTCGCCGCCCACAGTCTCGGCCCGATCGGTGAGGCGGTGGAAGTGCTGCTGGCAGCCGGCCGCTCCGACGGCAGCATCCGCGTCGATGCCGAAGCCCGCGACGTCATCGTGCTCATCAGTTGGCTGTCGCGACTGGACGACACCGAACTTGACGCCCGAGGACCGCGACTACTGTCGATCATCGTCGACGGTCTGCGCGTCAACCGCCCCTGACGCTGGCGATGGTCAGGGGCGGCTGGCGCGCTGGTTGGTCCGCCGTTGCGGTCGGCGTGGATCGGTATGGGCGCGTCGGCCACCCGCGAACCAGCCGGCAGCCGAATGCCGAACCGAGAAGGGCGGTGTCAGCCCTACTCGCAGCCGAGCGATTCCCGGTACCTGGGCGGCGGGTTGCCGGCGACCACCTTGTCGGCGGTCTCCCAGAACACCTCCGACCAGTCGCCCTCTTTGCTCATCTCCTGGAGCACCGGCCACCTGTGGCTGCTGCGCAGCGCGTCGCTTGCCCGCTGGAGAGCGGCATCGTCGCCTGCCTTCTTGGCCCGCAGCCACTCGCTGATCCAGGCGCAGCCGACGCGACTCGTCACGCGGGCGCCGAACTGGTACGCGTCGTTGGGGCCCAGATCGGTAAGTGCGGTGACGTCGAAGCCCGGGGGGAGCGGCACGTCGGTGAGTATCTTGGCGGCCTGCTCCTTCGCCCGTTCCGGCTTGACGATCTCAGCCGGCAGCGCGGCCAGCCAGGTGCGGGCGTCGACGCGGACCACACGGGTGAGGATCTTGTCGAACGCCGAGCGCGTCCACGCGCCTCCCGTCCGGAGTTCCACGAAGGAACCTTCGCGGGGCGCGAGCATGACCGCGAAGTCGCCCGCGTTGTACGTGAACAGCTCGGCCGGCCAGCCGTCGACCTTCACCGGTTCCGGCTTGCTGACGCTGAGCCGGTCCTCGTGGAAGCTGCCGTACACGTTGGCCGGATACCAGTTCATCTCCAGTTCCTGGTCGCCCTTGCTGAAGCTGATCGTGCCCGAATCCTCCAGGAAGCCGTAGACGGTGGTCGCCTTCCAGCCGGGCTGGTCGATCAGCAGTCGCGGGTTTTCCTCGGCGGCCTTGAGCACCATCGCCCAGTCGGTGATCGGCTTGTTTCCCGCTGGGGTGTCCGCCGGGGCGGATTCGCGGTCCTGCGATCCACCCACGTTCATGGCCGAGCCTGTGAAGATCACGGCGAGGACGGCTGCGGCGACACCCGCGCTGGCGAGGCCGCTGAGCAGCGTACGGCGGGTCCGTGGGCGTTTGGCCGGCGGTTCGGCGACCGGTTCGAGGGTCGGCGTGGACATGATCTCCTCCAGGAGGTGCTGCGCGGCCCCGTCGAGGTGCTGAACGGCGTGGGGTCGGTACGGGTCGGCGTCTCGGACCATCCGGTCGAGGTGCTCGTCAGTCATCAGCCCTCCTTCGGTGCGCGTACGGCCAGGACGTCGAATACATGTCCGGGTGGACCGGAGTCGTCACCGACGAGGTGTCGCAGCCGGCCCCGTGCGCGCGACAGCCGGGTGCGGACAGCGGCCGGGCTGATGCCCAGAACCTCGGCGGCCTCGCGCGGCTCCAGACCCTCCCAGAAGGTCAGCATCAACAGCTCCCGGTCCTGGTCGCTGAGTCGGGCCAGCGCGGCCCGGACAGTGAGCCGTTCGGGCACCTCGTTGCCGGGGTCGGCGACGATGACGGCCCTGAGTCGTTGGCGCAGCCGGTCGCCGAGTCGCCCCCGGCGCAGTCCGCTGCGGTGGTGGTTGGCGAGCACCCGTCGGGCGACGCCGTACAGCCACGGACGTACCTCCGTGTCGGGCGGCATCTGGTGACTGCGCCGCCAGGCGACGAGGAAGGTTTCGGCCACCACGTCGGCCGCGTCCTCGGGTTGCTCGACACGTCGCACGGCGTACGCCAGCAGCGGCGCGAAGTTGGCCGCGTAGACACGCCGGAATCGATCCTCGTGCTCGGTCGTGGAGCTCACGTCTACTCCATGTCCGGTTCGGCGGCGGGCGTGACGGGTTCGGAGCGGAAAAAACCACGCTAGCGGGCGGGGCGGGCTGCCGGAGATACGACAACCGATTGACATTCGATAGGTAGCAAGCGAGGATCGATACATGGTTGTCGAGTATCGAGCGGTAGCCGCTCTCCGCGTGTTCCTCGTGCTGCTGTTTCTGGTCCTGATTCCGTTCGAGACGCTCTCCCTGCCGGGGCAGTTCGCGCACATGGCGCAGGAATCGCCGCAGGACGCGTACCTCCGCTGGCCGGCCACGGCCGTGGCCGTCTTCTGGGTGGTGTGCGTCCAGGTGGTGATCGTGTGCACCTGGCAGTTGCTCAACCTGGTCAAGAAGGACCGCATCTTCACCGAGGCGTCCCTGAAGTGGGTGGACACCATCGTCTGGGCCATCGCCGCCGCCTGGGCGGTGCTGGTCGCCGTCTTCGTCTACGTCGTGTTGAACGCGGACGATCCCGGGCTGCCGGTCCTGCTGTTCCTGCTGACAGTGGGGGTCACAGTGGCCGGGCTCCTGATGGTCGTGCTGCGTGCGCTGCTGCGGCAGGCCACCACGCTGCGGACCGACATGGAAGCGGTGATCTGATGCCCATCATCGTCCGCATCGACGTCGAGTTGGCCAAGCGCAAGATGAGCGTCGGCGAGTTCGCCGAACGGGTCGGGCTCACCCCGGCGAACGTGGCGGTGCTGAAGAACGGCCGCGCCAAGGCCGTCCGTTTCAGCACATTGGAAGCGATGTGCCGGGTGCTCGACTGCCAGCCCGGCGACCTCCTCGAATGGGTCGACGAATGACGTACCTCATTGCTCTCCTGGCCGCAGCCCTCGGCGTCGCCGGCATCGTGCACGGCGAGGCCGACGACTCTCCCGGCCTGCAACTCCTGGGTGCCGCGCTCGTCGTGGGCGCTGTCGTCTTCGGGGTACGGATGATCCGGCACGGAAGGCGCAGGCTCGGGCGCGACAGTTAGCCCACGGCCGAGCCGCACGAGTCGAACCGGCTTCCCGGAGTAACGATCATGTAACGGGCGCGAACCTTTCCCGGTGGATGACCTGTCTTGAAGGTCGTCGGCCCGCCAGGGCCAGGGGAGGCGTCGGATGAAGCTGGTGTGGAGGCGGGCCCGCGAGGCGCGAGGTCTGCTGGTTGCCGCGGTGATCGCCGCCCTGGTCGCCGTCGCGTTGGTCACCGGACTGTCCGACTACAACCGCCGCGCGGTGGACGCCGGGCAGCGGGCGCTGGTGAAAGCCGCGCCGGCCGAGGAACGCGGCCTGCTGGTCGGCGGCTCCGGCGGGCGCGACGCCGCCGAGTTCGCCACCCGCGACCAGGCGGTGCGTGCCGAGTTGGTCGACGGGCTCGCCGGGGTGCCGGTCACCGTCTCCGCCGCCCGGTACGGCACGGGCCGGGAGCTGACAGGCGACCTCGGGTCCGTGCCCCGCGCCGGCGACGAGCCGATCTTCGCGAACCTGGCCACCCTCGACGACCTGGCCGGGCACGCCGAGCTGACAAGCGGAGCGTGGCCCCGTGCCGGCGCGACGCCGGTCCAGGTCAGCCTGCCGGAACGGGTCGCCACCGCACTGGGCCTGGCAGTCGGGGAGCGGATCCCGCTGCGCGACCGTGCCACCGAGCGGGCCAGCCAACTGGTACTCGCCGGCACCTGGCGGCCCCGCGACCCCACCGAGGCGTACTGGCTGCTGGCCCCCGGTGTGGGCGCGGGCAGCGCCGGCTCGGGCACCTCGTACGGGCCGTTCGCGCTGGACCCGGCCGACTTCGCGGCCACCTTCCCGGGCTCGGTGTCGGCGGCCTGGCTGGCCGAACCGGACCTCGGCGGCATCGACGCCGCTGACCTGCCGGCGGTGCGGGCGGCCATGACGGAGGCCGTGACTGCGGTGCCCGAGGCGGCGCAGTTGGGCACGTCGGCGCAGTCGTTGACCAAGATGGATCAGCTGCTGGACCGGATCGCCCGTGCCGACCTGGTCGGCCGGTCCGCGCTGGCCACCCCGCTACTGCTCATCCTGGTGCTCGGCGGGTACGCGCTGGTGCTTGTCGCCGCCCTGCTGCACGAGGACCGCCGCCCTCAGACCGCGCTGCTGCGCGCCCGTGGCGCCGCACGCCGGCAACTGGCAGGCCTTGCCGCCCGGGAGGCGACCCTGGTGATCGCCCCGGCGGCCCTGCTCGGGCCGGTGATCGCCGGGGAGGCGCTGCGCTTCGTCAAACCCGGCGGGGCAGCCGAACTGTCCTCTGCCGGCGGAAACACCACACTGATCTGGGCGGCTGCCGCGGCGACCGCCGCCGGCTGCCTGGTGGCAATGGTCGCGCCCACGCTGCGCGGCGCCGGCACCTACGTGGCCGACATGGCCGCCAGGTCCCGACCGAACCGGGCGGCGAGCGTCCAGCGGGCAAGCGTCGACCTGGTACTGGTGGCGCTCGCCCTGCTGGCCTGGGTGCAGCTGCGCCAGTACGCGTCACCACTGGCCGGCTCGGGCGCCAGCCTCGGGCTCGATCCACTGCTGGTGGCCGCGCCCACGCTCGGCGTGCTGGCCGGCGCCGTGCTGGCGCTGCGGGTGCTCCCACCGGTCACCCGGTTCGCCGAGCGGTTCGTCGACCCGCGGCCCTGGACGGCCACCATGCTCGGCATGTGGCAGGCCGGCCGGCGTCCACACGCCGGACCGGTGCTGCTCCTCGCCCTCGCCGTCGGCGGCAGCACCCTCGCCTGGTCCCTGGTCAGCACCGGTGAGCGGTCCCAGGTCGAGCAGGCCAGCCACACCGTCGGCGCGGACCTGCGGGTGACCGAGCGGACCGGTTCCGCCCCGCCCACCCGGGCCGGCGAACTCGCCGCGCTGCCCGGCGTGGTCCAGGCGCTGCCGGCGTGGCGCGACGAGGTGCGGGTCGGCCGGCAGAACCTGCCCACCACGGTGATCGGCATCGACCCCGCCGGGGCGCCCGGCGTCGTCCTGCTCGCCGACCGCCTCACCGACGGGTCGGCGTCGGAGAGCTACAAGCGGATGCTCCAGGCACGCGGCGCTCCCGTCGGGATCGAACTGCCCGCCGGCACCCGCGCGGTCACCGGTACGGTCCGCACCCCCGTCGAAGGGGCCTTCCGACCCCATCGGATCGCGGTGGCGCTGCTGTTCACAAGCGCCGACGGGCTGGCCCTACGTCTGCCGGCGGTCGAGGCCACGAGTGACGGGCGGTCCGCCACGTTCACAGTGACACTGCCCGACGTCGGAGGGGCACCGCTGAGGCTGGCCGGCTTCGAGGCCGACGGAGGACGGGCGGCCGGCGATTCGTACCGGCTCGACGTGGAAGGGTTGGCCCTCGTCGGCGCGGACGGCACCGCCCGGCCGGCCAACCTGACCGGCAACTGGATGGCGACGACGGGGGACGGGCCGGGCCACCGGGCGACGTCCACCGGCACCCGTGTCCTCGCCGACCGCCCGGTGGACGTGATCCCCGGAGGGCAGTTCGCGTACCAACCGTCCACCCGCTTCGCCATCGTGCCCGCCGGGGTGGCCGAGCCCGTGCCGGTCCTGATGACCGCCGGAGTACGCGACGCGCTGAGCCTGCGCACCGGCGACACCGTCACCCTTGCCCTCTCCGGCGTGTCCGTGCTGACGCGGCTGGTCGGCGAACTGGAATCCGTGCCCACCACCACCGGCGAGGGCGTGCTGCTCGACCTGCCCGCCGCGGTGAACGCCCTGATCCGTGACGGCGGAACGATCCGGTCGGTGCCGGAGTGGTGGCTCGGCACCGACGACGCGTCGGCTGCCGCCAGCGCCGCCGCCGACCTGCCCGGGGTGACAGTCCTGGAACGCCGGACAGTGGCCGAGGCCGCTGCCGACGACCCGTACTGGCGGGGGTCACGCACGGGAATGCTCGCCGCCGCGCTCGGTGCGGTGCTGCTCGCCCTTGTCGGTCTCATGGTCGACGTGTGGGCCACCGCCAGACGCCGGCTCGGCGAGTTCGCGGTGCTGCACACCCTCGGTGCGACACCTCGGCTGCTGGCCCGGGCGATGCTTGCCGAACAGACATTCCTCGCCGGCATCGGCGTGGGGGTCGGGCTGCTGCTCGGTGCCGTGGTGGGGGCCACCATGGCTCCCCTTGTCATCCTCACCCCGGCCGCCGGCCGACCGGTGCCTTCGGCGGCGTTCGTGCTGCCCTGGGTGCCGGTCGGGTTGACCGCGGCCGGACTGCTGCTGGCGGCGCTCGCCTTCAGCGCGTTCATCGCCACCGGCATCCGCAAGCGGGTGGCGGCGGTGCAGCTGCGAATCGGGGGAGAACGATGAGCATCGGCGCGGTCGTCCGCCGGGTCCGGGCGTACGGCGGGCAGTTCCTGCTCCTGGCGGTGCTGACCCTTGTGGTCACGCTGCTTGTCAGCGGAGTTCCCCGGCTCGTCAACCGGCTCGCCGAACAGGGCCTACGGGCGCAACTGAACAGTGAGCCGGCCGCCCGCCGGGATCTCTCGTACGCCACCGGCGAGGCGCCTTTCACCTCGGTCAAGACCGCTACGGGAGCCGCCCGTGAGCGGTTCGACGCCTTGGCGAAGGAGATGCCGCCGCAGGTGCGCTCGGTGGTGACCGAGCGGTGGCACAGCGTGGAGACGATGCCGGGCCGGGTCACCGGCCCGGACCTCGCGGCCCGCAAGCTGCTTGTCGACCTGGGTCTGCGGGTCATGCCCGACGTCCAGGACAACAGCACTCTCGTCGACGGGGCGTGGCCGAGCGAAACGTACATTCCGGAGCGGCCGATCGAAGTGGCGCTCGACGCCGACGTGGCCGGCAAGCTCAACCTGCGGCCCGGCAGCCAACTGCGCATCGGCAACGTCGACGACAAGGGCGCAATGATCGACCCCGTCCCGGTGGCGGTGTCCGGGCTGTTCCGCCCCACCGACCGGGCGAGCGGCATGTGGGACGGACTGCCGCCGGCGCTGCGAATCACCGAACCGCTCGGCGACGGTCAGCCGCTGATCGTCGTCGGCGTGGTCGCCCAGTCCACATTCAACAAGCGGGCCGCGGAGGGCTGGCCGATCCGGTCCGACTGGCGCTACCGGCTGGGCGTCAACTCCATCGACGCACGCAACCTGGACCAGTTGATCGACGGCCTACAGACGATGCAGCGCAGCACTCCGCCGGACCTCACACTGACCCAGGGGGTCGACGTTCCGCTGCGGGCGTTCGCCGCCCAGTTGAACGCCGCCCGGACCCTGCTCGCGGTGATCGCGGCGGGCGTGCTTGCCACCCTGGCCGGGCTGATCGTGCTCGCGGCCACCCTCGCCACCAGGCGGCGTCGCGCGGAGTACGTGCTGCTGCGCGCCCGAGGAGGTGCGGCCACCGCCGGCGCCCGGCGCAGCCTCGCCGAGTCACTGCTTGTGGTGCCGGTCGCCGCGGCGCTGGGCTGGTGGCTGGGCACCCTGTTCCCCGGCGCACCGGACCCGACCGCGCCGTACGCCGCCGCTGTGACGGTGCTGGTCACCCTCGCGCTGCCGTTGGCGACGCTTGCGGTGCCGACCGGTGGGGCGGCCCGCCGCGACCTGGTCCGGCTCCGCCCCTCGGCACGCCGACTCACAATCGAGGTCTCCCTGCTGCTGCTTGCCGGGCTCGCGGCGGTGCTGCTGCGTCGACGCGGCCTCACCCTCGGCGAGGTGGACCCGCTGCTGGTGTCGGTGCCGGTGCTGCTCGCTGTCGCCGCGGCGGTGCTGGCGCTGCGCGCGTACCCCTGGCCCTTGCGGTTGGTGAGCCGGCTCGCCGCGCGGACCAGGGGCAGCGTGACGTTCCTCGGCACCGCGCGGGCCGGCCGCTCCGCTGTCGCCGCCCCCCTTGTGGTCGTGGTACTGGCGATCGGCACCGCGGCGTTCTGCGCTGTCGTCGCCGCCGGTGTCGACGCCAGCAGGGATCGGGCCGTCGAGCGGACAGTCCCGGCCGACGCGATTGTCCGCGGCGAACGTCTCGCCCCGGACACCCTCGACGCGGTGAGTCAGCTGCCCGGCGTCAGCGCCGTCACCCGGGTGGCGGACGAGCCGGACCAGCGATTGGCCGCCGACGCCCTCGGCACCGACGCGCGGGTCGGGCCGGTGCAGGTGCTGCTTGTGGACGGTTCGGGCCTGAGCACGGTCAGCCGGGAGTCCGGTGTGGTCGTGCCGCTACCGGCCGTGCTGCGCAGCGCCGAGCAGGCGTCCGGGCCACTGCCGGCCATCGTCTCCCCGGCGGTCGCCGCCGACCTGACCCGGGTGGGTCTGGACCGTTCGGCGTTCGTCTCGGTGCAGGGCGAGCGGTACGAGTTCCGTATCGCCGGTTCGCAGGACACCTTCCCGCTGCTGTCGGAGGGTGCCGGCCGGTTCGTGATCCTGCCCTGGCAGGCGCTGCCGGCCCGCACCACCGAGCCGGTGCCCACAAGCCTGCTGGTCGCCGGGGACCGGCTGGACGCAGAGGCGTTGCGCCAGGCCGGCGACCAGGGGCAGGAGCGCTACCTGCGCGACGGAACGGTGACTGGCCGGGAACGGTTCCTCGGGGCGACTGTCGACACCCGCGACGGTGTCCGGCGGGATCTTGGCGACGGTGGCGCGAACGGCGTGCTGGCCTTCGGATTCGTCGCCGGCGCGGTCGGCGGCACCGTGCTCGGGCTGCTCGCCATCGCGTTCACAGTGCTGGCCGGCGCGCGAGACCGGGGTCAGGTGCTGTCCCGGCTGCGCACCCTCGGCCTGTCCCGCAGGCAGTGGCGAGGACTGCTGCTTGTCGAGTTGACCCCGCTGGTCGGCACGTCGGTGCTGACCGGCGCGCTCGTCGGGGCGCTACTGCCCCTGCTGCTCAACCCGGTGCTCGGCCTGTCCGCGTTCACCGGTGGCGTACCTGTCCGGGTGGCCTTCGAGCCCGGCCTCGTCGCCGCTGTGTTCGCGCTCGGGGCGGTCGCCCTCGGCTTCGCGGTCACCGTCGAAGCGCTTAACAACCGCCGGTTGCGCCTCGGTGAGGTGCTCCGGCTCGGAGAGGAGAGCTGAGATGACCGCTACCGCACAGACCGAACCCATGCCGGACCTGGCCGCCCTTCAGCGGCGGGCCGCGCAACGTGCCGCCGAACGGGCCGGTGGCGAGGACCGGCTGCGCGGCCACATCGTCTGCGACGGCCTGGTGCGCATCTTCAAGACCGAGGGGGTGGAGGTCGTCGCCCTCCAGGGTCTCGACCTGGTGATCGACAGGGGTGAACTGCTGGCGATCGTTGGCGCGTCCGGCTCGGGCAAGTCCACTCTGCTCAACATCCTCTCCGGCCTGGACACGCCCACCGCAGGCATCGCCCGGGTGGCCGACTACGACCTGCTCTCGCTGTCGGCCAAGCGGCGGTTGAGTTACCGGCGCGAGCTTGTCGGGTTCGTCTGGCAGCAGACCGGCCGCAACCTGCTGCCGTACCTGACCGCCCTGGAGAACGTCGAGCTGCCGATGCAGTTGGCCGGCAAGCGGTCCCGCAAGGCCCGCCGGGCACGGGCTCGGGAACTGCTCGACATGGTCGGCGTGGGCTACTGCGCCGACCGGCGGCCCGGTCAGCTCAGCGGCGGCGAGCAGCAGCGGTGCGCAGTTGCCGTGGCGGTTGCCAACGACCCCGAGGTGCTCTTCGCCGACGAACCCACAGGTGAGCTGGACGAGGCGACCGGCGCTGAGGTCTTCGCGGCGTTGCGCACCATCAACGCCGAGCTGGGCGTCACCATCGTCGTCGTCACCCACGACCACGCCGTGGCCAGCCAGGTCCGCCGGACCGTCGCGATCCGCGACGGTCGAACCGCCTCCGAGGTACGCCGGACCGCGCGTGTCGGCGCGGACGGCAACACCGAGCTGATCAGCGAGGAGTACGCGGTGCTGGACCGCAACGGCCGGATGCAGTTGCCCGCGGCGTTCGTCGACGCGCTGTCGCTGAAGGAGCGGGTCCGGCTCGATCTGGAGCCCGACCATGTGCAGGTACGGCCCGGTGACCGGGCGTCGGAGGAACGGGAGGCACGGGCGTGAGCCGTCGGGACATGATGGTGACGGGAGCGGCCCCGCTCGGCGGTGCGCCCGGGGGGCACTCTGACGAACTGGTCCGGGTCAGCGGTGTGAGCCGGACCTTCGGTCGCGGTGAGCACGCCGTGCACGCGGTGCGGGACGTCTCGTTCCGCGCCAACCGTGGCGAGTTGGTAGCCATTCGCGGCCGATCCGGCGCGGGCAAGACGACGCTGCTGAACATTATCGGCGGGCTGGACCAGCCGGACAGCGGTCAGGTGGTGGTGGCCGGGCACGAGGTGAGCGCGGCCGGCGAGGCGGAGCTGCTGCGGCTGCGCCGGGGCACCGTCGGGTTCGTGTTCCAGACCTTCGGGTTGGTGCCGATCCTCTCCGCAGCCGAGAACGTCGGCGTGCCGCTGCGGCTCGCGCAGGTGCCGGCCGCCGAACGGGAGCAGCGGGTCGCGGTGCTGCTGGAACTTGTCGGCCTGGGCGGGCACGCGGCGCAGCGCCCCTACGAACTCTCCGGAGGGCAGCAGCAGCGGGTGGCGGTCGCCCGCGCCCTCGCCAACGAGCCGGACCTGCTCATCGCCGACGAACCCACCGGCCAGCTGGACTCGGAGACCGGACGGTCCATCATGGACCTGCTGCGCGCCGTCGTACACGCCAGGGGGATGACGGCACTGGTTGCCACGCACGACCCGGCCCTGATCGACCTCGCCGACCGCGTACTCGTCTTGCGGGATGGTCGCCTGGTGGACAGCTGACCCGCGTACGGCGGCCGGCCACGTGGGTCAGAGCGCGAGCTTCATGCCCTCGTGGCTGGCCACGAAACCGAGGCCCAGGTAGAAGCGGTGCGCGTCGGCGCGGGTCTTGTCGGCGGTGAGCTGCACCAGCGCGCAGCCGCGCTGCCGGGCCTGGCCGATCGCCCAGGTCATCAGGTCCCGGCCCAGCCCTTGCCCACGCCGGTCGGAGCGGACCCGGACCGACTCGATCAGGGACCGCTCGGCACCGTGCCGGCTGAGGCCTGGGATATAGGTGATCTGGAGGCAGCCGACCAGGTCACCGTCCTGCTCCGCGACGATCAGCTGGTTGCGCGGGTCCGCGTCGATGGCCGCGAACGCCCTCTCGTACGCCTCGTCGACAGCGGTGAAGTCGCGGGCCCTGCCCAGGACGTCGTCGGCGAGCAGGGCGATGACGGCGGGCAGGTCGGCCCGGGTCGCCTCCCGGAAGATCATGTCGCTCATGCCGGTGAGCCTGCCACACCATTCAGCGCGCCGGGCAGCGCAGGCCCTCCCGCGGGACGGTCAGGTCGAGCAGGTACGCGTCCACCGCGTCGGTGATGCAGGCGGTCTGCGGGTAGGCGGTGTGCCCCTCGCCCTCCCAGGTGAGGACCCGGCCCACGCCAAGCATCGACGCGAGGCGCGGGGTCTGCTCGTAGGGCGTCGCCGGGTCGCCGGTGGTGCCGACCACCACGATCGGTGGTGCGCCGTCGGCCTTCCCGGTCGGGTACGGGTCACGGCCGCCCGGCCACTCCACGCAACTCAACATGCCCACCGCGAGCGCAGGACCGAACAGCGGATACTTCGTGCGCCACTGCGACTGCAACTGGCGGATCTCGTCGCGGCTCGGCTTCTCGGTCTCGTCGGCGCAGTTGATCGCGAGGTTGGCGTCGAACAGGTTCGAGTAGTGCCCGTCGCTCTCCCGGCCGGCGTACGAGTCGGCGAGCCGGAACACGTCCTTCGGGTCGCCCTCGGCCAGCCGGTCGATGGCCTGGGCCAACTGCTGCCAGCCCGACTCGGTGTAGAGCGACGAGATGACCGCGTAGAACACCCAGCCGGCGGTGGCCTCGCGCCCGTCGTCGCCGCGTACCGGGGAGACCTTGGCCTTGTCGATGGCCGAGGTGACAGCGGCGCGGGCGTCCGGGGCGATCGGGCAGCGGGCGGCGTTCGCGGCGCACCAACGGGCGAAGTTGTCGAAGGCACGCTCGAAGCCACGGGCCTGGCTCTCCGAGCCGGCAATCAGCCGCTGCTGCGGGTCGACAGCGCCGTCGAGTACAAGCGCGCGCACCCGCTGAGGGTAGAGCTGGGCGTAGATGGCGCCGAGCAGGGTGCCGTAGGAGTAGCCCAGGTAGGTGAGCTTGTCGTCGCCAACTGCCGCGCGGACCGCGTCCATGTCCCGGGCGGCCTGCTCGCTGCCGTACAGCGGCAACTGGTCGCCGTAACGGTCGCCGCAGCCGCGCCCGATCCGCTGGCTCAGCCCGACGAACCCGTCGAACGACGCCTGGCTCGCCGGATCGGGGTCGTAGCCGAAGCTGGCGTCCAGGTCGGCGTCGGAGATGCACTTCACCGGGCTGGACCGGGCCACCCCGCGCGGGTCGAAGCCGACGATGTCGAAACGTTCGGTGATCGAGCTGGGCAGCCCACCGAACTGGGTGCCGAAGGAGAGGTAGACGGCGGTGTCCACACCGGACCCACCCGGCCCGCCGGGGTTGACGACGAGTGAGCCGATCCGGTCGCGCTGCTTGCTGGACCGTGCCCGCAACAGGGCGATCTCGAAGGTCTCGCCGGCGCCCGGCCCAGCGGTCGCTCCGGTGCCGTTGCCCCAGTCCCGGGGGACCGCGATCCGGGCGCACTCGTAGCGCATGTCCGGCGCGCCCCGGCCGACCAGATCCTCGGCCACCTCCGGGCAGGGCCGCCAGGTCGCCGAACTGCCGGCCGGTGCCGCCTCGCCCGCCACGTCGGTGCGCGGCGCGAACGCCGGCAATGTGCAGCCGGCGGTCAGCAGGGCAGCCACGACGAAAACGGCAAGACAGCGACGGACCCGGCGGTTGGTCGCCCTCCACGGCTGGTCGGCGGTGCGGGTCACGTGATCCTCCGGTGTCGAGTCGACGGCCAGGCTACGCCGGGCCGGTGGCGGCCCTGTCCACGGTGGCGGTCGGGTCGCCGCGCAGCACCTCGTCCACGTCGTAGCGGATCGGGCGGTCGAGCTGGTCGTACCGGCAGGAGCGGGGATCGCGGTCCGGACGCCAACGGACGAACCGGGCGGTGTGCCGGAAACGGTCACCTTCCATCGCGTCGTATGCCACCTCGACCACCAGCTCCGGACGGAGCGGCTCCCACTCAAGGTTCTTCGTGCCGGTCCACCGGCTCACCCCGCCCGGGATGCGCTGGCCGCGCTCGTGGTCGCCGTGCACCCACGGATGCTCGCCGCCGGTGTCCCGGTAGGGCGCCAACTCGTCGAGCAACTCGGCACGGCGGGCCATGCTGAACGACGCGCTCACCCCGACGTGGTGCAGGACGCCCGCGTCGTCGTAGAGGCCGAGCAGCAGCGAGCCCACCACCGGGCCGGACTTGTGCCAGCGGAAGCCGGCCACCACAGCGTCCGCCGTGCGGGCGTGTTTGACCTTGAACATCAACCGCTTGCCCGGCTCGTACGGCAGGTCGGCCGGCTTGACGATCAGGCCGTCCAGACCGGCGCCCTCGAAGACGTCGAACCAGCGCTGCGCGGTCTCCGGATCGGTGGTGACCTGGGTGACGTGCACCGGCGGGCGTACGCCTGCCAACGCCTCGACCAGCCGCTCCCTGCGGCGCGGGTAGGGCTGGTCCAGCAGGGCCTCGTCACCGATCGCCAGCAGGTCGAACGCCACGAAGTCGGCGGGAGTGGTCTCGGCCAGCATCTTCACCCGGGACGCCGCCGGATGGACGCGCTGGGCCAGCAGCTCGAAATCCAACCGGGGCTGGCCGCCCGGCCCGTCGCGCCGGATCACGATCAGCTCCCCGTCGACGGCGCACCGCTGCGGCAACTGTCGGCGGGCCTGCTCGACCACCTCGGGGAAGTAACGGGTCATCGACTTGCCACCCCGGCTGGACAGTTCGACTTCGTCGCCGTCGCGGAACACGATGCACCGGAACCCGTCCCACTTGGGCTCGTAGGTCAGCCCGGCGGTGGTGGGCAGCTTGGGAACGCTCTTGGCCAGCATCGGCTCGACCGGCGGGTTGATCGGCAGGTCCACGGCGACCAGTCAATCAGACGGTGCCGACAGTCGTGAGGCACATCACGGTGGAGGCGAGGGCGGCGTGTCCGTCCGAGCGCCGCTCGTCCCGACCGGGCGAATCAGATAACCGCAGGTCAGAGCTACTTTCGCGAGATGTCCGAGTGGGTCTGTGACTGCTGCGGGCGGTGGCGGGTGAGCGTCGAGCTGATCCGGGGCCGCTACCGGTACCGGCTGACCCGCCGATACCCGGAGCGGTTCGGCGGTGGCCGCAACGTGCTGGGCGAGGTCGGATCGGTACCGGAGCTTGAGGAGTTGCTCGCCCGGCGTACCCCGCTGAGCCTTGCCGATCTGCGCGAGGCCGCCTGACCGACGCCGCGCGCCCTGGCCGGGCGTCGGACGCCCGTGTCACGATTCGCCGCGTCGGCTCGTCTCCCTCGCGCAGCGGCGCCGGGCGGCGCCGCGCGGGGGAGGACGAGAGATGCGGTTCGAAGCGGGTACGGACATCGCCGCCGACGCCAAGCGGGTCTGGGAGGTGCTTGCCGACGTGCAGCGGTGGCCAGAGTGGACGGCCTCGGCCAGCCGCGTCGAGCGGGGCGAGCAGGGGCCGCTCGCCGTCGGCGCGACAGCCCGGCTGACCCAGCCGAAGCTCCGGCCGGCGGTGTGGCGGGTCACCGAGCTGACCGAGGGGCGGAGCTTCACCTGGGTCTCCGACACCCCAGGTGTGCACACCAGTGGGGAACACCTGCTGTCGCCGCTGCCGGGCGGCGGCACCCGGGTCGAGCTGGCCATCGTCCAGTCCGGGCCGCTGGCCGGGCCGGTGGGCTTGCTGTACGGCGGTCTGCTCCGGCGCTACCTGCGGCTGGAGACCGAGGGCCTCAAGCGTCGAAGCGAGCAGGGCTGACGCTGAGCGGGCTGCGACGGCGTGGTCAGAACCGGGCGAACGAGCGGATCGGGGCGCGCGGGCCGTACTTCGGCGCCTGGATGCCGGCGGCCTCCAGCAGCACGCAGACCCGACCCCGGTGGCCCCGGAACGGCTCCAGCAGGGCAAGCATCCGGGCATCGTCGCCGCGCGCCTCCCCGGCGAGCGCCCAGGCCACAGTGTTCGGGATGTGGTAGTCGCCGACGCTCACCGCGTCCGGGTCGCCGTAGGCGATCCGGACCACCTCGGCGGCGGTCCACGGGCCGATACCGGGAATGGCGGTCAGCCGGCGGGTCGCCTCGGTGGCGTCGGCGCAGCGCTCCAACCTGTCGGCCAGCGCGGCGGCGCGACGCAGCGTGTCGGCGCGGCGCTGCTCGACGCCGAACGGGTGGAACACCCAGTACGGGGTGGCGGCCACCGCTGCGGCCTCCGGCGGGAGCAGTAGCGGTTGCAGTGGGCCGGGCGCCGGCTCACGGAAGTGCCGCACCGTCGCCGAGTACGCCCGGTAGGCCTCCTTGCCGGTGACCTTCTGCTCGAACACGGCGCGCAGCAGCCGGGGAAAGACCTGCCCGGTGGTGGGCATCCGCAGGCCCCGGTGCTCCCGGGCCAGCCGGGTGACGAGCGGGTGCGCCGCCGCCAGTTCGGCGAATCCGGTCAGGTCGTCGCGTAGCCCGGCGATCGCGTCGGCGCGAGCCACCACCTGCTCGGCGCCCGGCCCGTAGCCCTCGGCGATCAGGTCACCACCGGCCGGGCGCAGGGCGAGCGTGGCCGGGCCGTCCGAGGTGCGGGTGGCCCACCAGAAGGTGCCCGCCGCGATGCGCGCGCACGGGTCGTACGGGCTGAAGGTCAGGGCGCGGACCGACGCGGTCAGCCGGTAGCCGACCGGCGGGTGCAGCACCCGGGTCGCGGCGGGCTCGGTCTCGGTCACCCCGCCACTCTGCCAGGTGGGGCTCCGGCCCGGGTCACCGCCGCTCCCAGCGGACCCCGCGCACACGACGATGGTCGGTCGCGCCCTCCCCGGCGACGACCGACCATCGAGCCCTTCATGCGTACGGGATCAGTACGTGCTGCCGCCACCGGAGTCGCTCGCTCCGCTGTCCGCCGGCGGGGCGACAGCCTTCGGCGTGGAGGTGGGCAGGCAGCTCAGGTTCTTCTTGCCGTCCGGCTGGACCACGAACCAGGTGCCGCCGACGGCCTGGCCCTTCCACTGGCCGGGCTTCTTGTCGCCGATGTAGCGGTAGACCGGCCAGCCGGCGATGGTGAGCTGACGGGTGCCGTCCTGCCGGGTCACGCTGCCCACCTTGTCGTCGGAGACCCCGGTGAGCTCCGGGTTTCCGTCGGTCAGGGCCGGCGGCCAGACCTGCGCGCACTTGTCGACGCAGTTCGACGCGGGCGGGTCGGCGGTGTCCTTGTCGAAGCGGTACAGGATCCAGCCGTCCTGGTCGGTGACGACGCTGCCCATCCGGGCGACCTTCTTACCGATCAACTTCTCGGTCAGGTCCACGTCCGCGGGCGGCGGCGCATCGGCGACTGGCGCGTCCGGGGTTGCCGACGCCTCGGGTTCAGCCGCCGCGGTGGGCTCGGCCGCGGCGACGGCGACCGGCTCGGCCGCGCTCGTGTTCGCCCCGTCGTAACCCGCGGGAGCGCAGGCCGTTAGTGCGACCATCGCGCTCACCAGGATGACGGTCCGCTTCATCTGTGCCACGTGCCCTCCTCATTCTTGGCAGTTCACCCATAGGTACGGAGTGCGGGCTGTCAAGGTTGAAGTAGTAACAGTGGTCAATTTCACTCAAATTGGTTGAACCGAATGGGACGGTCATCCGTACGCCCCTACGCGGGACCTCTCCGCCACCACAAACAGATCGGCGCCGGTCATTGGAAAATGACCGGCGCCGACAGGGTACGCGACCTTACATGGGCACCGTGACCAGCGGGCTTGCCACACCATGACTGTCGACCGACTGCACCTGGAGCTGCTTGATCTCGCTCGACCGCGCCGACGTCGAAGCGCTCAGTTCGAGACCCTGCGGACGATTGTTGGTGCCATATCCGCCCTCGGGAACCGACCACGTCGAGATCACCTCGGTGGTGGAGTTTTTACGCACCACCACCAACCGGCAGGTACGCGGCCCAGGCAGTTTCCGCAGACTGAAGTTGATGCGGGTGCCGTACTCCCGATCCACAAGGAACATCGTCGTCTGCACGCCCGTCGTCGGATCGGTGGCGTCGACCTGATCGCCCTCCTCCTCGGTGCCGCCGACGCCGGGGCCACTCGGCGGTGCCGTCGGCGCGCTCGTCGGGGGATCGTTCACCACCGGGCTCGGCGCCGGCTCCGCGACGATCCCCGGAGAGTCGTCCCCGGCCACGCTCACGAAGCCGTACCCGGTCAGGCCGCCGAACACCACCACCGCCGCCGCAGTGGCGAGCAACTGACGAAACCGCGTACGCCGACGGTCGGTCCGGACTGCCACCAACGTCCGATCCAACAGGGCCGGATCGGTGGCGGTCTGCTCCATCGCCATCATCGTCTCGCCGTCGATGTCGGAGAGCAGGCCCACCACCGGCACCATCGTCTCCAACTCGGCCGCGCACGCCCAGCACGCGGCGAGATGTTCCTCGAACCGCTCGGTGTCCTGCTCGTCGAGCACGCCGAGCGCGTACGCCGCGACGTCCATGTGATCCGGTCGGCTCATTCTGTCACCCCCCGCTCCTGCAGAGCCGTGCGCAGCGCGCGCAGCGCGTAGTAGACCCGCGACTTGGCGGTGCCCAACGGAAGCCCCAACTCCTCGGCGGCCTCCGGCACCGTCCGCCCCCTGAAGTACGTCGAGATCAGGATCTCCCGGTGCGACTGACTGAGCGTACGCAGTGCGTCCGCCACAGTCATCGTGCGTAGCACCCGGTCGGTGCTGTCCGCCTCGGCGAACGCCGTCAGGTCCCGGTCGTACGTCTCCGGCGGCCGGGCCTCCTGGCTGCGATGCTCGTCGATGGCGATCCGGCGTGCCACAGTGACCAGCCAGGGCCGCAACGACCCCTGCCCCTGCGTGCCGAGGCGATGCGCGTTGCGCCAGGCCCGCAGCAGCGTCTCCTGCACGATGTCCTCCGCGCGCTGCCGGTCCCCCCCGGTGAGCCGCATGACGAACATCAGCAACGGGCCAGCGTGTTCCGCGTACAGCAGCCGGATCAACTGGTCAGAGTGGCTGGCCTCGGAGGTCGTCGCCTGGTGGCGCCCGGGCGCCGATCGGGGCGTCACCGGACCATTCTGGCGAGACGACGCCCGGGCGTCGACCCCACGGGCAGACGAAGTCGGCCTCGACGACGACCGCGCCGACAACCAGTCAGCGCGAACCGCGTCCCCATGCCAACCGGCCGCCACCGCATGCATGCAGACCTCCGGGATGTCCGTTACCACCGCCGCCCCCACAAGGCGAGCCGCCCGGTGGTACGCACCGGGGAGGCGAGCGGATCAACAATCCGGGGAAAAAGTTCTGCGGCGACGTCAGCGACGGACGGAGAACAGGCCCGGCGGCGGCGGATCCGAGCCTGTCGCGTCGGCATCACGCACCACCTGTGCGCCACCGACGAAACGGTCCAGGTCGTCGCCGGCCACCACCCGACCGGGAAACCAGTCACCCGCCGCCCGCCGGGTCAACTCGGGCACCGGGGGAGTGGACCGGCCCGCCACCAGCACCAGATTGCCGTACCGGCGGCCACGCAGCACCGCCGCGTCCCCGACCAGGCACGCCTGCGGCAGCACCGCGCGGACCGTGGCGACCTGACCACGGGCGTGCCGCAGCGGCGGGCCGTCGGCAAGGTTCGCCAGATACCAGCCCGCCGGGCTGAGCACACGGGCCACCTCGGCGGCGTACTCCACAGAGGTGAGATGCGCCGGGGTACGGGCACCGGCGAAGACGTCGGCGACCACCACGTCGTAGCTGGCGTCCCGCGTCGAGGCCAACACGGCCCGCGCATCCTCCACGCGCACCCGCAGCCGGGCATCGGCCGGCCAGGGCAACGCTCGACGCACCAACTCCACGAGCGAACCGTCCACCTCGGACACCCGCTGCGTGGATTTCGGTCGGGTCGCGGCGACGTACCGGGGCAGGGTCAGCGCACCGCCACCGAGGTGCAGCACCCGCAGCGGCTGGCCGGCAGGCGCGATCAGGTCCAGTGCGGCGGCCAGCCGCCGGACGTACTCGAACTCCAGATGTGTGGGGTCGGTCAGATCGACGTGCGACTGCGGCGCGCCGTCCAGCAGCAGCGTCCACGAACCCGCCCGATCCGGGTCCGGAACAAGCTCCGCCTGCCCGGTGTCCACCTGCTCCACCAGCCGGTCAGTCGCCCGCTTACGCCCCACAGTGACCAGACCCGATCAACGGCCGACGCGGGCCGCGGCGGTCAACGCGCGGTGCAGCAGCCGGGAATCACCGAGCAGCGCCCGCAGGCGGCGCTCCAGCCCGGCGATCGGGACCAGGTTCTGCGGGGCCCGCGGATCCTTGTACGGCGTGGACGCGAACCGGGGCAGGGTGACAAGCGACAGGTCGGCCAGCTCGATCGCCGCCTCCACGGGAAGGTCGGCCGAACACTCCACCCGCACGATGCCCGCCCACGGCGCCCCGAGCGCCACCGGCAGCCGCAAATACCACGACCAGCCGCCCCAGGCCGTGCCGAGCCGGAACACCGGCGAACGCTCACCCGACGCCAGACCGGTCACCACCGCCGTCAACCGGGCATCCAGGTACTGGCTGTGCTGGGTCTTGATGTAACCCAACGTGCGCGGCAACTGCCGGCGGCTCCGCAGCGGGCCGTCCACCACCAGCAGGTCCCCGTCGACCCGGGCGGCGTCGGACACCGCCACCTCCAGCGCCGTCAACGGGCCCTGCACGGCCGCAGGCAGCTTCGCCAGCTCACCAGTGCCACCCACCCGGTGCACCGGATAGCGGATCGCCCCCGCCACCACGTCCTGCGCCGACGGGCTCGCCGTGAACAAACCCCGACCGACCCGGGTCCCGGCCAGCTGCGCCGCACCCCGACCCAGATCGCAGCGGACCACCCCCGCCGCGTACGAGGCGGCCAACCCCGGGAACGACCCCCCGTCGGCCTCGGCCGTCCAGATGCTCGCGTCGATCCGGCGGACCCCGTCGACAAGCAGCACCACGTCCGGTGACCGCACGCCCGCGCGTACCCCGATCGCCCGCCAGTCCACGGCGGGCAACTCCACGTCCGCGTCTACCTGCGCGCTGCTCGGCGCGGCCGGCCCCGACGCGGACGCCTCGAACGACGCGCCGTAGGCCGGATCCCACGAGTCGACGAAGAAAGCCGCGTCGCTCACCGGGCCAGCCTTTCGTTCGCGACTGCGGGGCTCCGCTGCGCTGCGCTCCTCGCGCTCACCGGCCCGTCCGCTCGACCCGCGCCGAACGGGCATCCTTGCGCACCTCGAAGCGGACCGGGATGCGTTCGGCAAGCGCCGGGACGTGCGTGACCACGCCGACCATCCGGTCACCCCGGGCGGCCAGGTTTTCCAGGGTCGCGGCCACCGTGTCCAAAGTGGCAGCGTCCAAGGTGCCGAAACCCTCGTCCAGGACGATCGACTCCAGGCTCGCCGCTGTCGTCGACATGCCGGCCAACTGCTCGGAGAGCGCGAGGGCCAACGCCAGCGACGCCTGGAACGTCTCACCGCCGGACAGGGTGCGTACACCGCGACGCAGTCCGGCGTCGTGCTGGTCGACCACGAAGAACTCGCCCTTGTCGTGCACCAGCTCGTACTGGCCGGAGGACAACTCCCGCAGGATGCCCGACGCGCCGTCGACAAGCAGATCCAACGCCTCGGCCAGCAGCCACCGCTCGAAGTTGTTGGCCCGCAGGTGCCCGGCGAGAGCGCGCGCCACCTGAGCCTCCCGCTCGTGACCGGCCCGCTGCTCCCGCAGCGCCCCGGCCTGCTCGCGCCGCTCGGCCAGCCGACGCCTGTCACCCTCGGCCCGCTCCACCGCAACCGTCGCCGCACGCACCGGATCGTCGGCGACCGGCACGTCGGCCGTCGCGAAGATGGCGGCGATGCCCTGCTGCACCGCGTCGGCAGCCGCCTCGGCCTCCGCGACGACACCGGCCCGAGCGGCCCGGTCGGCACGTCGGCGCTCCACCTCGGTGCTCGCCCAACCCGTCAGCGCCGTCCACGCGGCGGCCACGTCGTCCCTGTCGGTGGCGGGCGGTCCGAACCGGGCCAGCCCGTCGCGGGCGGCGTCGAAGGCCCGCCAGGAAGCGCGCAACCGCTCCTCGGCGGCGTCCACCCCGGCACGGGCCTGGCGGGCGCTGTCCCGGCCGGCCCGCACGGCGGTCGCCGCCTCGTCCAGGGCGCGCCGCAGCCGGGCGTGCTCGGCCAACTCCCGGTGCAGCACCGCCGGCTCGGCCGCGCCGGCGAGTTGCCCGTCGAGGTCGGCCAGCCGGGCGTCCACCTGCTCCTGCCGGGCACGGGCCTGCACCAACAACCGCTCCAGGTCGCGCGCCGCCGCGTCCCGCTGCTGCACGGTCGCCTGGGCGGCCTTGGTGGCGGCCCGCGCCGCTTTGCCCGCCGCCGTAGCGGCGGCCACCGCCGAGTCGGCCGGCACCGCAGGCACCTGCGCCACCGGCTGCTCGCAGACCGGGCACGGCGCGCCCGGATGCAGGTGCGTCCGCAGGCTCACCGCCAGGTCGGTGGCCTTCGCCTCCTCGTGCGCCCGGAACGCCGCCTCCAACTCGGCGTCGGCCCGTTCGGCGTCCACGCGGGCGGCGGCCAGCGCGGCCACCGCCGCCGTGTGCTCGTCGTGCGCCGCGCGCACCGTCGCCCGGACCGTCTCGGCCTCGCCGGTCAGTCGGTCCCGATCGTCGTACGCCCGCAGCAGCATTCGCAGCGCGCTCTCGTCCCCGGCGCGGGCCAACTCGCCGCGCAGTTTCTCCTCGCGCTCCTCGGCAAGCGACACGGCGGTGGCTGCAGCCTCGGCCTCGGCCCGCGCCGCACTCACCGCGCGGGCCACCTCGGCCACCCCGCGCGGTGCCTTGATCCCGGTCAGCACTGTCAGCTCGTCGTCAAGCGCGGTCAGGGCTGCCGCCGCCTCCTGAGCCCTCGCCCGGGCCGCCGCCAACTCCGGCACCGCTGCGGTCACCGCGCCTGCCAACTCGACCATGCGGTCGACCCGGGCGTCGGCCTCGGCCAACGCCTCGTCGTCCACACCCGTCAGGCCGGCGAGCAACTGGTCGACCGCGTCCAGCCGGGCCTCCGCCTGCGCGGCACGCGCCGAAGCCCTCTTCTGGACGTCCTCGTAGACGCCCAGGCCGAGCAGGTTGACCAGGATCTGCTGCCGGGTCGCCGGCTTGGCGTGCAGGAAATCGGCGAACTGGCCCTGCGGCAGCACCACGCAGCTGGTGAACTGCTCGTACGGCAGCCCCACCGCCTCCAGCACCGCCTGCTCCATCTCGGCTGGCGTACCGGCCACCACCTCGCCGAGGTCGTCCGGGCTCAAGCCGGTGTCCAGCTTCGTCACGTCGAACCCGGCCGGCATCAGCTGCAATCCGGCGTTCGCGGTCTTGACGTTGCCCCGACCGTCCCGGCGCACCACCCGGGTCGCCACGTAGCGGGCGCCGCCGGACTCGAACACCAGCCGCACCCGGGCCTCGGCGGCCGACGGCGCGAGCGCGTTGGCAAGCCCTCGCGGGCCACCCCAGCGGGGCACCATGCCGTAGAGGGCGAAGCAGATGGCATCGAGCACAGTGGACTTACCCGAGCCGGTCGGGCCGATCAGGGCGAAGAAATCGGCATCGGTGAAGTCGACTGTCGTCTCGTCCCGGAAGACCGTGAAACCGGCCATGTCCAACCGCATCGGACGCATCAGTGCTCGACCTCCTCGAAGAGTTCGTCGAAGAGTTCCCGGACGCCCTCGTCGGAGTGCCCCCGGCTGTCCAGGTAGTCGGCGAACAACTCCCGTGGCGAGCGCCCCGAGCGCTGCGCGATGCGGGCGCCACTGCCCGGCGTGGCGAGCATCTCCGGATCGATCCGGATCTCCAACGCCCGGGGGAGCAACTCCTGGATCTCCTCGCGCAGGCCGGCGCGGGGCTGCTCCCGCACGAACACGCGCAGCCATGCGTCGGGCGCCTCGATCTCGGCGAGCTGGGCCAGGGTGCCCCGCACGGTGCGCAGCGCGCTCGCCGCCGTCACCGGCACCTCCCGGATCCGGGCGGCGGTGGTGGCGCTGACGTCGACCAACGTCACCGAGGGGACATTCTCCTGCTCGCCGAAGTCGACAGCGAGCGGGCTGCCGCTGTAGCGCACCGGGCAGGGACCCTCGACGCGCTGCGCCCGGTGCAGATGGCCCAGCGCCACATAGTGCGCGTTGGCCGGAAAGACGGTCGCCGGCACCGCGTAGCCGAGCACCGTGTGCGCGTCCCGCTCGCCGCCACCGGCAGCCGCCCCGGTCACCGTCACGTGCGCCGTGACCAGGTGCACCCGGTCCGGCTCGGTGAAACCCTCGGTGAGTCGGGCCAACACCCGACCCAGGTGGTCGGCGTACGTCTGGTTGGCCTCCGCGGCGGTCAGCTCGTACATCTCCAGCGCGCGGATCGCGTACCGCTGGGACAGGAACGGCAGCGCGGCGAGCTGCCACCGCTCCCCGTCGGCGGTGGTGCCGTCGATCACGTGCTCGTCCGGATTTTCCCGTACGCCGCCACGGAGCGTGATGCCGGCGGCCTCGGCCCATGGCCGCAGCGCGTCCAGCGCCGGACCGTTGTCGTGGTTGCCGCCGATCGCCACCACGTCCGCGCCGGTACGCCGCAGCGCCGTCAACGCCCGGGTGACCAGGCGGGTCGCCTCCGAGGTGGGCGCGGCCGTGTCGTAGAGGTCACCGGCGACGATCACCAGGTCCGGCTGCTCGGCACGGGCGATGTCGATCACCCCGGCCAGCACGGCCTTGTGCTCCTCGGCCCGGGACTGCCCCTTGAGCACCTTTCCCACGTGCCAGTCGGAGGTGTGCAGGATCTTCACAGTTGCACCGGCCCTACCTAGAACGGGATGTCGTCGTCGGTGCCGCCGCCGGAGCCCACCACGGCGAACGGGTCGGCGGACTGGGTGATCGAACGCAACGTCTCCGATGGTGCCCGGCCCGCCTCGGAGACCCGGGTCGCCCATGCCGGGAACGGGAACTCGAGGCACAGCGGCACCGGGATGTCCGGCTGGTTGACGAACATGGTGCCCGGCTTGGCCAGCAACGCCCGCTGCCGCTGGGCGGGCGGGAGGAACCCGTACTCCGGGCGGGACGCCTCGGCCGGGTCGAGCCGGCCGACCACCCGGATCGCCGAGTTGGTGACGATGCGCCGCTCCACCTCGCTCGCCGTCTGCTGCGCGCCGATCAGAATCACCCCGAGGGAGCGGCCCCGCTCGGCGATGTCGAGCAGCACCTCCTTGATGGGGGAGGAGCCTTCCCTGGGGGCGTACTTGTTGAGCTCGTCCAGGACGACGAAGAGCAACGGCTTGGCGGTGCCCGACTTCTCCTTGCGCTCGAACTCGCTCTTGAGCGTCACACCGACCACGAAACGCTGCGCGCGGTCCGGCAGGTTGTGCAGGTCGACAACTGTGACCTGCGCCGACTCGCTCGTGTTGATCGAGTGCGGGCGGCGCGTGGCCAGGTCGCCGCGGATCAGCCGGGCCAGGTCCTTCTTACTGCCGATCAACCGCCGGGCGAATGCGTTGACGGTGCCCAGGCCGACCGCGCTGCCCGCCCAGTCGGAGCGGGTCTCGTCGTCGTTGAGCTGGTCGACGATGTGGTCGACCAGATCGCCGTAGGAGCCGAGCCGCACGCCGTCGATGCTCACCCCGCCGTCGGCCGGCTGCGCGTAGCGGGCCAGGTGCGCGGTGACCGAGTGGACCACCATCGTGTACTGCTGGCGTTCGTCGTCGGCGTCGGCGAACACGTACGGCAGGAGGCGGTCGGCGCAGAACTCGCTGAGCGTCCAGTAGAAGCTGTCGACGCCGGTGAGCCGGCTGCTCACGTCGGGGGTGCCCGACGAGTCGCCGGGGCGCGGCGGGGCGTAGACCCGGACGTCGGGGAACGCGCCGGCGCTCAACCCCAGCTTCGCGTACGCCGCGCGGGTCGGCTCGTCCAGGCGGGTGTTGGGGTGGTCCAGGAAGAGCAGGTCCTCGCCCTTGACGTTGAAGATCAGCGCCTTGGCGTTGACCGCGTCGCCGCCCAGCACCCCGGAGCGGAACACCGAGTAGAGCAGGAAGGTGGCGAAGCTGGTCTTGGTGGCCACCCCGGAGATGCCGGAGATCGAGACGTGCGCGCCGCGGCTGCCGTCGAGGAAGTCGGCGTTGAGGTAGACCGGCACACCGTCGCGGCCCATGCCCATCGGGATGCGCCGTTCCATCCGGTCGAAGTGCAGCGCGCGTGCGCGGGCGTCGCCCTCGGCCCGGTGCACCACAGCGCCAGGGGTCGGCGGCACGTAGAGCTCGGGGTCGACACGGGTGGTGGTGACCTCGGCCGCCTCCTGCACCTGCGCCGGCAGCGTGCCGTCGGCGATGGCGAACACGTCCGAGTCGAACTGGGCGCCCTCGTGGCGGGCGCGGACCTGGGTGACCACCCCGGCGATCGTCACCGGCTCCCGGTTGGGCAGCTCGCGCCGGGTGACCACCACGTCGTCGAGCTGGAGGTAACTGCCGGGCGCCACGGCCGTCCAGAACTGCAACGGGGTGGCGTCGGCGGTGCCCAGCACCCGGCCGACCGCCTCGCCCGGACTGTCGAGGTCGCGGTCGGTCATCGGGCGAGGTGGGTCGGTCGGGCAACACGGTCGGCGCGCATGACGTGCATCCTGCCCGAGGAGTACGACAGGTCGCCACGCGACGCGGCGGACGACACGATGCCCCGTCACACTCATGACAGGGGGTGTGCAGCCGGCGACAACCCGTGCCCGCTGCTCCGTTCCTACGGGCGGGCGTGGCGGAGCATGAGGACGCCGTCGTCGGCGGCGAGCACGTGCCGCAGCGGCAGGTGCCGGGGCGCGCTGGCGTCGCCGGCGGTGATCCGGCCGGCGCCGGGGCCGGCGAGCAGCGGCGCGACGGTGAGGCACAGTTCGTCGACCAGGTCGGCGGCGGTGAGCGCGCCGAGCAGGTGCGGGCCACCCTCGCAGAGCACCTGGGTCAGCCCTCGCCCGTGCAGTTCGGCGAGGCCGGCGGCCAGGTCGACGCGGCCGGTACCGCAGCGCAGCAGGTCGGCGACGTCGGTCAGGCCGGGCGGCGGCTCGGCGTCGGAGTGGGTGAGCACGATCGGCCGGACCGGCGCGTCGGCGAAGGCCGCCTGCGCCGGGTCCAGGTCCAGCGAGCCGGAAACGACAACGAGCGTGGGGTACGCGGCCAGCCCGTTCGCCTGACGCCAGGCGCGGCGGGTCTCGTTGAGTCGGACGGCCCGGTAGCCCTCGTGGCGGAGTGTGCCGGCGGCCACCACCAGCGCGTCGCAGAGCATCCGCAGCAGGCCGAACACCCGCTTGTCCGGCGCACCGGAGAGCCCTGCGGAGTAGCCGTCCACGGTGACTGCCCCGTCGAGGCTGGACACGAAGTTGACACGCAGTCGGGGTTGGTCGGCGCGGCCGTACAGGGCGGTCAGCGCGGCGTCGTCGAGCGGCTCGGTCGACGGCTCGGGCCAGAGCCGTCGAATCGGAATTCCGACCGTCATTCGCCGGCCGGACCAGTGACCGGAGGGGTCGGTTGGGCGGTACGGTGCTGGCAGTCGCACCAGTTCCGGCCCGGGCAGTCGTCGTGTCGCCGGGCCCGGCACGCTCGGCAGATCATGCTGGCAGCCTAAGCCGCGGGAGGACAGGACAGCATGCCGCGTCAGATCTTCCAGCTGAAGATGTCCGTCGCAGGCGTCCGCCCGCCGGTGTGGCGCCGGGTGCTCGTGCCGGCCGGCTACACGCTGGACCGGCTGCACCGGGTGGTGCAGCACGCGATGGGTTGGCGGGACTGCCACCTGCACTCGTTCGAGATCGACGCCGTGCAGTACGGCGAGCCCGACCCGGACGGCGACCTGGTGCTGCACGACGAGTTGGACGTGCGGCTGGACGCGGTGCTCGGCAAGGGCAGCCGGTTCTCCTACACGTACGACTTCGGGGACTGGTGGGAGCACGACCTCGTCGTGGAGGACGCGCTGACCGCCGATCCCGACGAGCGGTATCCGATCTGCCTGGACGGCGAGTGGGCCTGCCCGCCGGAGGGCATCGGTGGCCCGGTGGGCTACCACGCGTTGCTGGCTGCCCTGTCGGATCCGACGCATCCGGAGCGGGTCATGCTCAGCGACTGGGTCGCCGACGGCTTCGACCCCACGTTCTTCGACCCCGCCGTCACCACGACGTTGCTGCGTCGCTTCTGCTGACGGTCCCTGGGACGGCCTCGCCAGGGTGTGCACGGCCCTTGATCAGCCCTGCGAGTGCCCGCCTGAAACAGGGCGGTAACGATCTGGGAACGCTCCCAACGGTCTATTGACACCCCCGGACCGCGCCGGCAATCTCATGGGAGCGCTCCCGGAGTGGTGCGGGTCACCCGCCGCGCGCCGGGTGCGATCCGTGGCAGCGCCCACCGGGATTCGCCACCAGCACCCCCACCACACCCGACTGAAAGCCTCACCACCGAAAGAGGGGTTACAGATGCGCCTCACCACGCGGCGTACCCGCCTGGCGGTCGCTGCCCTGGCCGCGATCACCGCCGTCAGCGGTCTTACGGCATGCGGCAAGGACGACGACAAGCCGGCGGCCGGCGAGAAGCCGGCCAAGCTGGTTGTCGACACCTTCGGCGAGATGGGCTACGACGAGCTCGTCAAGCAGTACGAGAAGGACACCGGCATCAAGGTCGAGCTGCGCAAGACCGCGCAGCTCGGTGACTACCGGCCGAAGCTGGTCCGCTACCTGGCCACCGGCAAGGGCGCGGCGGACGTCACCGCCCTGGAAGAGGGCATCCTCAACGAGTTCAAGCCCAACGCGCGCAACTGGGAAGACCTCGCGCCGCTGGTCGCCGACCACTCGAAGGAATACCTGCCCTGGAAGTGGGAGCTGGGCAAGGCGCCGGACGGCCGGCTGATCGGCCTGCCGACCGACGTCGGCAGCCTCGCCGTCTGCTACCGCAAGGACCTGTTCGAGGCGGCTGGCCTGCCCACCGAGCGCGACCAGGTGTCGGCGCTCTGGCAGGACTGGAAGGGCTTCCACGACGCCGGTCTGAAGTACAAGCAGGGCAGCGGCGGCAAGGCGTTCATCGACTCGATCACCGCCGTCTCCAACGGTGTGCTCTTCCAGGGCAACGGGGACCTGTTCTACGACAAGGAAGACAACATCATCGCGGACACCAGCCCCGCGGTGAAGAACGCCTGGGACACCGCCACCTCGATGGTGGACATCTCCGCCAAGGCGTCCACCTGGTCGCCCGAGTGGTCGGGTGGCTTCAAGCAGGGCACCTTCGCGGCCACCTTCTGCCCGTCCTGGATGCTCGGCATCGTGTCGGACAACTCCGGTCCGGCCAACAAGGGCAAGTGGGATGTCGCGTCTGTTCCGGGCGGCGGCGGCAACTGGGGCGGCTCGTGGCTCGCGGTTCCGGCGCAGAGCAAGTACCCGAAGGAGGCGGCGAAGCTCGCCGAGTACCTGACCAACGCGAAGAGCCAGGTGGAGGCCTTCAAGGCCAAGGGCCCGCTGCCCACCAACCTGGAGGCGCTGAAGGACCCGGCGTTCCTCGGCTACACCAACGAGTACTTCAGCAACGCGCCGACCGGCAAGATCTTCGGGGAGAGCGTCGCCAAGATCCAGCCGATCCACCTGGGTCCGAAGCACCAGGCGGTGAAGGAGAACGCGCTCGAGCCGGCTCTGCGGGCGTTCGAGAACGGGCAGGCCGACAAGGCGAAGGCCTGGGAGCAGTTCACGAAGGACGCAAAGACTCAGGGTGCCTTCTGAGTGATTCCCTGTCGGTGGCGTCCGGGGCTTCCCGGACGCCACCGGCCGGTCCCCTCCGCGTAGCACCCTGCGCGAGGGCCCCCGGGCCTCGCCGGAAAAGGAAATTCGCATGAGCCTGTCGGCCACGACGGCGCCGCCGTCGCCAGCAGCACCTCCTCCTTCTCGCGACGTCTCCTCACGACGTCGCCGGGGAAGGTTGCTCAACCGTCTCGACGTCAAGTACTCGCCGTACCTCTACATCGCCCCGTTCTTCCTGATCTTCGGCACGTTCGGGCTGTACCCGATGGTGCGTACCGCCTGGATGTCCCTGCACGACTGGGACATGATCGGCGACCACTCGTTCATCGGCTTCGACAACTACACCCGGTTGATGTCCGACGAGTACTTCTGGAACGCGCTGGTCAACACGTTCGGCATCTTCGCACTGTCGACCATCCCGCAGTTGCTGCTCGCCCTCTTCCTGGCGAACCTGCTCAACCGGACCCTCCTGCGCGCCAAGACCTTCTTCCGGATGGCCATCTTCATGCCGAACGTGGTGTCGGTGGCCGCCGTCGCGATCGTCTTCGGGATGCTGTTCCAGCGGGAGTTCGGCCTGTTCAACTGGCTGCTCAGCTTCGTCGGTGTCGACCCGGTCGACTGGGACGGGCAGCGGTGGAGTTCCTGGTTCGCCATCTCCTCCATGGTCAACTGGCGGTGGACCGGGTACAACACCCTGATCCTGCTCGCCGGCATGCAGGCCATCCCGAAGGACCTCTACGAGGCCGCGGCGATCGACGGCGCCAGCCCGTGGCGGCAGTTCTGGCAGATCACCCTGCCCATGCTCAAGCCCACCTTCATCTTCGTGGTCATCCTGTCCACGATCGGCGGCATGCAGCTCTTCACCGAGCCCCTGCTCTTCGGCAACGGCAACATCATCGGCGGCAACCAGCGGGAGTTCCAGACGCTGGCCATGTACATGTACGAGATGGGCATCGTGAACCTGAACACCGCCGGCTACGGAGCCGCGGTCGCCTGGGCGATCTTCATGATCATCGTCGTGGTGTCGCTGTTCAACTTCCTACTCGTCCGCCGCTCGGCGAAGTGAGGAGAGATCGATGATCTCGGCTTCCCAGCGCCTGTGGCGCACCAGCCCGCTGACCTACATGGCGCTCGTCCTGGCGGCGCTGCTGTCGATCTACCCGTTCTACTACATGCTGGTGATCGGCAGCCGCAGCCTGGACAACATCAACGACGTGCCGCCGCCGCTGACCCCCGGCGGGGCGTTCGGTGACAACTTCGGGCGGGTGCTCGACAACGACGCCGCCAACTTCCTCACCGGCATGATGAACTCGATCATCGTCTCCTCGGTGGTCACCGTGTCGGTGGTGCTCACCGGTTCGCTGGCCGGGTTCGCCTTCGCCAAACTGCGGTTCCGGGGCAGCAACGCCCTCCTGCTGGCGATCATCGTCACCATGATGATCCCGACCCAGATGGGCCTCATCCCGCTCTGGGGCATGATGCAGGACCTGGGCTGGTACGACACCCTCTACGCGGTCACCGTGCCGTTCCTGGTCAGCGCCTTCGGCGTGTTCATGATGCGGCAGTACGCCAGCCAGGCCATCTCCGACGAGCTGATCGAGGCCGGCCGCGTCGACGGGGCGAGCACGTTCCGGATCTACTGGAGCATCGTGCTGCCCGCGCTGCGTCCCGCCGCCGGCGTCCTCGGTCTGCTGACCTTCATGGAGACCTGGAACTCGTTCCTCTGGCCGTACGCCATCCTCTCTCCGGAGAACCCGACCCTTCAGGTCTCGCTCTCCTTCCTCTCGTACGCCTACTACACCGACTATTCCCAGGTGTTCGCCGCCACGGCGATCGGCACCATCCCCCTGGTGATCGTCTTTCTCGTGTTTGGCCGCCAGATCATTGGCGGGATCATGGAAGGTGCCGTCAAGTCGTGAGCAACCCCGCCAGCCCACCCGCCGTCGACGTCCTCGACGAACGCCCGGGGCTGACCTTTCCACCCGGTTTCCTGTGGGGTGCCGCGACCGCGGCATACCAGATCGAAGGGGCTGCGGCCGACGACGGCCGTACCCCCTCGATCTGGGACACGTTCAGCCACACCGACGGCCTGGTGGTCGCCGGGCACACCGGCGACGTGGCGTGCGACCACTACCACCGGCTCGGCGGCGACGTCGCGCTGATGGCGGAGATGGGCCTCAAGTCGTACCGTTTCTCGGTCTCCTGGCCCCGGGTGCAGCCCGGCGGTACGGGCGCTGCCAACCGGCAGGGCCTGGACTTCTACAAGCGCCTCGTCGACGAGTTGCTCGCCAACGGCATCGAGCCGTGGCTCACCCTCTACCACTGGGACCTTCCCCAGGAGTTGGAGGACGCCGGTGGCTGGCCGTCGCGGGACACCGCCGCCCGGTTCGCCGACTACACGACGCTGATGGCGGACGCGCTCGGTGACCGGGTGCGCTACTGGACGACGCTGAACGAGCCGTGGTGCTCGGCGTTCCTGGGCTACGGCTCGGGCGTGCACGCGCCGGGCCGGTCGAACGGGGCGGACGCGGTCCGCGCCGGACACCACCTGATGCTCGGGCACGGGCTTGCCGTGCAGGCGCTGCGGGCGGCACGGCCCACTGCCGAGGTGGGTGTGACCGTCAACCTCTACCCGGTCGACCCGGCCAGCGACGCCCCCGCCGACGTGGACGCGGCCCGGCGGATCGACGGGCTGGCCAACCGCTTCTTCCTCGACCCGCTGCTGCGCGGGTCGTACCCGGCGGATCTGGTGTCCGACCTCAGTACGGTGACTGACTTCGATCACGTGCACGACGGCGACCTGGCGATCATCTCCACGCCGCTGGACCTGGTCGGGATCAACTACTACAGCCGGCACGTCGTCGCGGCTCCTGCCGAGGGCGCCGAGCCGGAGCCGTACTGGCGGGCACCGTCCTGCTGGCCGGGCAGCGAAGACGTCCGGTTCGTCAGCCGGGGCTTCCCGGTCACCGACATGGGCTGGGAGATCGACGCCCCGGGCCTTGTCGAGACGCTGCGTCGGGTGCACGAGGACTACACCGACCTGCCGCTCTACGTCACCGAGAACGGCTCCGCGTTCGTCGACGAGGTCGTCGACGGGCAGGTCGACGACGTCGACCGGCTGGGCTACTTCGACGCCCACCTACGCGCCGCGCACGAGGCAATCGATGCAGGGGTGCCCCTGAAGGGCTACTTCGCCTGGTCGCTGATGGATAATTTCGAATGGGCCTGGGGTTACACAAAGCGTTTCGGCATGATCCATGTCGACTACGACACCCAGACCCGGATCCCCAAGTCCAGCGCCAGGTGGTACGCCTCGGTGATCCGACGCAACGGTCTGGCCGCACAATAGGCTCGGGCCAGCCATCAGGGCGGTCCTGGTGTCCACCTCCCGCAGGTGGCGCCAGGCCCGCCCGCCGTCGGAGGAGCAGACGATGACAACGCAGCGCACCCGGTCGCTCGGGCGCCCGACCCTCGACGCGGTCGCGGCGCGCGCCGGCGTGGGTCGGGGCACGGTCTCCCGCGTGGTCAACGGCTCGCCTCAGGTCAGCCCGGAGGCCCGGGCCGCGGTCCAACAGGCGATCGCCGAGCTGGGGTACGTCCCGAACAGGGCGGCCCGCGCACTGGTCACCCAACGAACCGACTCCGTGGCGCTGGTGGTGTCCGAATCCGGCGAGCGGGTCTTCACCGAGCCGTTCTTCGCAGGCATCGTGCGGGGGATCAGCTCCGGGCTGCTGGAGACGCCCATGCAGCTCTGGCTGGCGATGGCCCAGTCACCGGTGGAGCGCGAGCGCGTCGAGCACCACCTGACCAACCAGCACGTCGACGGCGTACTCCTGTTGTCGTTGCACGACTCGGACCCGCTGCCGACCCTGCTGGAGGAGCGGAACCTGCCCGCCGTGCTCGGCGGCCGGCCGGCCCGGATGCTGCAACCCGGCGCGCAGCCGGCCTGGTTCGTCGATGTGGACAACGTTGGCGGAGCGCGGCAGGCGGTGGAGTACCTCACCGGCCAGGGCCGCCGTCGGATCGCCACAATCGCCGGCCCGCAGGACATGGGGGTGGGCCTGGCCCGGTTGGCCGGCTACACCGAGGCGGTCAAGGCCACCGGGTCCGGCGTCAACCCGGACCTGATCGCGTACGGCGACTTCAGCGAGGGCAGCGGCGCGACAAGCATGCGCCGGCTGCTGAACGCCTGCCCGGATCTGGACGCGGTGTTCGTCGCGTCCGACCTGATGGCGTTCGGTGCGCTGCGTACCCTGCGGGAGTTCGGCCGAAGGGTCCCCGAGGACGTCGCGGTGATCGGCTTCGACGACGCGCCGGTCGCCCGGCAGGCCGACCCGCCGCTGTCAACGGTCTTCCAGCCGGTGGAGGAGATGGGCCGGCAGATGGCCCGCCTGCTGGTGGCCCGCATCCGTGGCGAAGACATCCCCGCCCAACACATCCTCCTGGACACCCAGCTGATCCACCGAGCCTCCGCCTGACCCACCTCGCCCTGCGCTGCCCCGCCCTCGCGCTGCCCCGTCTCGCCCTCACCCTCGCGCTGCCCGCGCTGCACTGCCCCGCCCGGCCCCACCGCTCGGGTGATCATGAGGTTAGCGGGAGCGTTTCGGGCAAAACGTCCCGTCAACCTCATGATCGTCGGGGTGGGGGCGGCGTGATCGTGCTCGATCCTTGTTGTAGTGATGTTGGGGGTGGGGGAGGCCACTACATCCAGGATCGTGCGCGGCGCGGGCGGCACGCGCGATCGTGCGCGGCACGGGCGGCGCGGGCGATCGTGCGCGGCGCGTGCGGCAGGGGTGGCTCGGGCTGCGCGCTTGGCACGTGGGTGTGCGGCAGGCGGCGGGCTGCGTTTGGGTGCGCGGGATTAGGCGGGGGTGGGGGTCCAGCGGCGGAGTTCGCGTTTGGCTAGGGAGTTGCGGTGGACCTCGTCGGGGCCGTCGGCCAGGCGTAGGGTGCGTGCCTGCGCCCACAGGGCGGCCAGCGGGGTGTCCTGGCTGACGCCCGCGCCGCCGTACCCCTGGATGGCCTTGTCGATCACCCACTCCGCCATCGCCGGCGTGCCGATCTTGATGGCCTGGATCTCGGTGTGGGCGCCCTTGTTGCCGACGGTGTCCATCAGCCACGCCGTCTTGAGCACCAGCAGGCGGGCCTGTTCGATGCGGACCCGCGACTCGGCGATCCACTCCCGGACGACGCCCTGCTCCGCGAGGGGTCGGCCGAACGCGATCCGCTCGTTGGCCCGGCGGCAGAGCAGTTCCAGTGCCCGTTCGGCCATGCCGATCAGCCGCATGCAGTGGTGGATGCGGCCCGGTCCGAGGCGGGCCTGGGCGATGGCGAAGCCGGTGCCCTCGGCGCCGATGAGGTTCTCCGCGGGCACCCGCACGTCGGTGAAGTCGATCTCGGCGTGCCCGCCGTGCGAGCCGTCGGTGTAGCCGAAGACGTGCATTCCCCGGCGCACCGTCACCCCTGGGGTGTCCCGCGGGACCAGCACCATGCTCTGCTGGCGGTGCCGCTCGGCTGCGGGGTCGGTCTTGCCCATCACGATGAAGATCTCGCAGCGCGGGTCCATCGCCCCGGACGACCACCACTTGCGTCCGTTGATCACGTACTCGTTGCCGTCGCGGGTGATCCGGGTGGCGATGTTCGTGGCGTCGGAGGACGCGACGTCCGGCTCGGTCATGCAGAACGCGGAGCGGATCTCGCCCTCCAGCAGCGGCATGAGCCACCGCTCCCGCTGCGCCTCGGAACCGAACTCGGCGAGCAACTCCATGTTGCCGGTGTCCGGTGCCGCGCAGTTGACAGCCTCCGGCGCCAGGTGCGGGCTGCGGCCGGTCAGCTCGGCCAGCGGCGCGTACTGGAGGTTGGTGAGGCCGGCCCCGTAGCGCGGGTCGGGCAGGAACAGGTTCCACAGGCCGCGCCTGCGGGCCTCCGCCTTCAGCTCGGCCAGCACCGGGGTACGCGACCACGGATCGCCGGCTGCCACCTGCTCGGCGTGTACGGCCTCGGCCGGGTAGACGTGCTCGGTCAGGAACCGGGTCAGCTCGTCGCGCAGCTCCTCGGTCCGGGCGTCGTACGAGAAGTCCATCACCGCTCCCTGGCGGCGGTCAGCCCGTGCGCGACCAGCGGTGCCACCATGTCGCCGATCCGGTCGAAGCCCTCGCCGAGGGTCTGGCCGAGCGTGTGCCGGTAGTGGATGCCCTCGCAGATGACAGCGAGCTTGAAACAGCCCAACGCCACGTGCCAGTGCAGGGGGCCGACGTCGACGTCGCTGCGGCCGGCGTACCTGTCGATCAGCTCGGCGCCGGTGGGGAACCCGGCGTGCGGGCCGAGCCCGTCGGCGACCGGGTTGCCGGCGGCCTTCTCGCTGCCACCCAGCACGTCCCAGTACGTCAGCAGCAGCCCCAGGTCGGCGAGGGGGTCCCCGAGGGTGGCCATCTCCCAGTCGAGGACGGCGTGCACGGCCACCGGGTCGGCCGAGGCGAGGAGGTTGTCGAGCCGGTAGTCGCCGTGCACGATCCGGCCGGCGTTGGCGCCCTCCGGTGCGGTCGCCGCCAACAGGTCCCGCAGTTCGTCGATGCCGGGCAGGTCGCGGCTGCGCGAGCGGTCGAGCTGCCCGGCCCAGCGGCGGATCTGCCGGGCCAGGTAGCCGTCCGGGCGGCCGAAGTCGTCAAGCCCGACGGCAGCGGGTTCGACGGTGTGCAGCGCGGCGAGCGTGTCCATCATCGCCATGGCAAGTGCGCGGCGTCGGTCGTCGCCGAGCGGGTCGGTCTGTGCGCGGGTGCGGAACACCTCGCCGGGCACCCGTTCCATCAGATAGAACGGTGCGCCGATCACGTCGGGGTCGGTGCAGAGCAGCAGCGCCTCGGGCACCGGCACCGCGGTCGGGGCCAGCGCCGAGATGACCCGGAACTCGCGGCCCATGTCGTGGGCGGTCGCCAGCACGTGCCCCAGCGGGGGTCGGCGGAGCACCACCTCGCGGTCGCCGAGGCGCAGCAGGTAGGTGAGGTTGGATTTGCCGCCGGCGATCAGTCGGGCCTGCAACGGCCCCGCCGCCAACCCGGGTCGGTGCTCCGCCAGGTAGCCGGCGAGTCGATCGAGAGCAAGGCCGGTGGGGGAGGCCGGAACCGCGCCCGTCCGGAGCGCGTCGACGGACGGATCGGTCATCCGACTAGTTGATGGCAGCTCGCTCGCGTTGTCAAGGTCAGATTTTCCCCCGGGACATGCCCCTGCAACAGGGGCGAAATGGTCACCGAACAGGCTGTGACCAGCCTGCCGGCCCTCGCCGGCCCGCCGAGCGGAGGGACAGACATGTTGCTGCGAGTTCGGGTCACACTGCCGGACCGTCCGGGCACCCTCGGCCAGGTTGCCCGCACGCTGGGTGTCTCCGGCGCGGACATCGTCCAGGTGGTGGTCCTCGAACGCCTCGGCGGGCGCGCGGTGGACGACTTCACAGTCGTCTGGCCGGGCGCGGCCCGGGTCGAGCGGCTGCTGGCCGGTCTCGCGGCGATCCCCGGCGTACGGGTGGACGGTGTGTGGCGGGCGATCGGCGCGCCCACCACCACCGGGCAGGACGCGGAGCTGCTGGCCCAGGTAGCGGCCAACCCGGCCGACGGTCTCGCGACCCTTGTCGACGCGGTGCCGGGGCTGCTGGCGGCGGACTGGGCGGTGGCCGCCGTGGTGCCTGTTGACTGGGCTTCGCGGACGGGAGGCGGCGGTGCCACCGTGGGGCACGCGAGTTGGCGTGCGCCCGTACCCCCGCGGTTGCCGGAGGTGACGCCGCTGCGCGGCCGGTCGGTGACCACGCCCGACGGCACCCACCACGCGATCACGCCGTTCGGCCGGGCCGGCCTGGTGCTGGTGGTGGCCCGGGAGTACAGCGAGACGCTCTGCGCCGCGAACTTCCACAGCACTGAGGTCGACCGGCTCACCCAGCTCGTCCGGGCCAGTGCGGTGATCCTCGGCGACCGGCTGGACCTGGTGGGCGCGCCGCCGGTGGTCGCCGGCCCCTGACCGTCGGAGATTTCCGGGCTCGACACCGCCGGGCAATCGGGCGGCAACAGCCGGGGACGAGGCTCTGACGTGGGGAAGGGAGCCAACCATGACGTTGTGGCGGATCAGGGCCACCGTGGACGACCGGCCGGGTTACCTGTCGGTCCTCACGGCGAGCCTGGCGCTGCGTGGGGTCAACATCCTCACCGTGCAGGTGCAGCCCACCGAACAGGGTGCGGTGGACGATTTCCTCGTCGACGCACCGGACACGCTCGACGAGGCCGGGCTGATCGCCGCCGTCGAGCGGGGTCGCGGCCGGCACTGCTGGGTGGCGCGCAGCGAGGCGCGCGGCCTTGTCGACCAGCCCACCCGGATGCTCGGGCTGGCCAACCGCCTGGTACGCGACCCGGACGCGGCAGGCGAGGCGCTGCGGACCTTGCTCGGTGCCGACTCGGTCAGCTGGCGGCCGGCGTCGGCAAGCGCCGAGCGGGGCATCGTCGACGCGACAATGCTGCTGGCCGACCCGGCGGGCGGCTCGTTCACGTTGCGGCGGGCGGCACCGGCCTTCACCCCGGCGGAGTACGCGCGGGCGCAGGCTTTGGTCGAGCTGGCCGCGACAGTGGCGCGGCGGTCCGCCGAGCAGGTCACACTGGTCTTGCCCGACGGCGCCGAGGTGGCCGTCCGGCCGGCCTGCGCGGACGACCTGCCCGGCGTGCTGGAGTTGCACGAGGGCTGTTCCCCGCGAAGCCGGCAGCGGCGTTACCTGGGCGGAGCGTCGCTGCCCCAGCCGGCCCGGCTGCGTCGGGTCCTGGAGCCGAACCGAGGGCTGACACTGCTGGCCACGGCGGCGGCCTCCGACGGTGCGGCGGAGTCCGTTGTCGCCATGGCCAACCTGCTCGGCGAAGGTGACGAGGCCGAGGTGGCGCTGCTGGTACGCGACGACTGGCAGCGGCGTGGGCTCGGTTCGGCGCTGCTGCGCCGGCTGGCCCGGCACGCCGACGCGGCCGGTTACGAGGCGCTCGTGCTGCACGTGCAGGCCGAGAACACCCCGATGCTGCGTACGCTGCGGCGGCTGGACCGCCCCACGGTGACCGAACGCGACGGCACCCTGCTCAACCTCACAGTGCCACTGGCCGCAGAAAGGAAGGGCACCCTTTTAACGCCTGGTGCATAGGAAGGGCCCCTTGTTAACCGCCGGGGCGGCTTACGGCCGGGTCAACGCGCGGAGGGCTCGCGGCGGCCCGACAGGCAGAACCGGTTGCCCTCCGGGTCGGCGAGGACCACGTACGGCGGTTCGGTCGGGTGGGGATCCGTGGGGTAGTGGCGCCAGTCCACCCGCTGGGCGCCGAGCGCGAGTAGCCGGTCGAGCTCCTCGTCGAGGCTGCGTTCGCCAGCGTCCAGGTCGATGTGAAGCCGAGGAAACTCCTGCGCCGCGCTCTCGCTGAGGTCCATGGCGATGGCCGTGCCCGACGTTCCTGGCGGCGGCTCCAGCACTATCCACTCGTCACCGTCATATCGAGGTGCCCGGCGGCGGTAGCCGAGGGCTGCGGCCCAGAACCGTCCCGCGCGCTCGGGGTCGGACACGCCCAGGGAGAGCTGTTCGATCATCGCCACCGCTCGACGGTACGCGACGCTGCGCTGTTAATAAGGACCCCCTGCTCTACATCAGGCGTTAACAGGGGGCCCTTCCTTGCAAAGCTGGTCAGGTGGCGGGGTAGCTGTTGTAGTCGGGGAAGTTGCCGTACAGCCGGTTGTCGCCGCCCACCGTGACCGCCTGCACCAGCAGGTCGCCGCCGACGAACGCGCCCTTCCAGGACGCGCCCCGACCGCCGAACGGCTCGTCCCGGTCGCCGCGCGAGCGTGGCTTGTTGATGCCCACCTTGAACGCCTGGAGGTCCACGGCGAGCTTGCCGGCCTCGTCGGTGTCGTCGCAGGCCAGTGAGGCGACGAGCGCGCCGTTGGAGGCGTTCATCGCGGCCAGCAGCTCGTCGGTGGTGTCCACGACGACGATCGTGTCGACAGGCCCGAACGGTTCGGCGTGCATCAGCCGGGACCGGCCGGGCGGGGCGAGCAGCACCGACGGCGCGACGTACGCGGAGGTGTCCTGACCCGGCAGGAACGGCGCGCCGGTCAACTTGCCCCGGTGCAGGGGCACAGCCCCGCCGCGGACCGCCTCGTCGACCTTGCGGTGCAGCTCGTCGGCCTTTGCGGCGCTGATCAGCGGCCCGAAGTCCAGCTCGGGCAGCGGGTCGCCGGCGGTCCAGTCGTCGCCGACGGCAAGCGGGTGGCCGAAGCGCACCGAGCGTACGACCGGCAGGTACATGTCGAGGAACTCGTCGACCAGGTCGCGCTGGACCACGAACCGTGGGTACGCGGTGCAGCGCTGCTTGCCGTACTCGAAGCCCTTCTTGAGGTGCGTGGCGAGCAGGTCCCACTGGGAGAAGTTCCAGATGCCCCAGGCGTTGAGGCCCTCCTGCTCGATGAAGTGGCGCTTGTCGCTGTCGAGCAGCGCGGCGGCGACCTTGCCGCCGTTGGAGCGGCCGCCGACGAAGGCCACAGCGCCGATCTCGGGTGCGCGGACCAGCACTTCGGACAGTTCCTCGCCGCCGCCGGAGACGAGGGTGGCGGGCAGCCCGGCCCGGCGCATCAGCGCGTGCGCGACGGTCAGGCAGACAGCGCCGCCCTGCGACGGGGTCTTGGCGATGACGGCGTTGCCGGCCAGCAGCTGCACCAACTCGGCGTGCACCAGGACGCTCATCGGGTAGTTCCACGAAGCGATGTTGCTGACCGGTCCGGGCAGCGGCTCGCGGCCGTCGGCGAGCATCCGGTCGATCTCTTCGGCGTACCAGCGGACGCCGTCGAGTGCCCGGTCCACGTCGGCGCAGGCCAGCCGCCACGGCTTGCCGATCTCCCAGACCAGCAGCAGGGCGAGCAGGTCGCGGTGCGCGGTGAGGGCCTCCAGCGCGTCGGCGACGCGGGCCTTGCGGTCGGCCAGCGGGGTCGCGGCCCAGGCCCGGTGGGCGTCGGCGGCGTACGCGACGGCGGCGCGGGCGCTGTCGGCGTCGAGCCGGGGCAGGTTGATGATGACCGTGTTGTCCACAGGCGTACGGGCGGGTGCGGGGCGACCCACTGCCCGCCAGTCGCCCTCGATGAGGTTGTGCAGCGTGGTGACGCCGTCGACGTCGGCGCCGAACGCCTCGGGAGTGGCGGCCACCGCGCGGGCGAGGACGTCGGACCAGGCAGTGCCCTCGGCGAGTCGTAGTGCCATCGCGTTCTCCTCTGGTTGCCGGGGAGCGGCGGCGTCGATGGCACCGCTGGTGATCGGTACTGTCTCGCGGCGAGTAGCGGGTCAGCAACAGTACGTTCGTATGGCAGAGGTTCGATGGCCTGCGTGCCCGCGCAATCGAGGTGGGCGGATGGCCTCCGACCTGCGGCCCTAATCAGTAACTTATCGATGGGCATCGATGATGTGAGATAGCTCAGGGTGACTGTCAGCGGTTACCCATGAGTACGAGAAACGGGGCCGCTTCCCAACTGGCCACGCGCCCGATACATTGTCGCTTATCCATGGGAGCGCTTCCACGGCTGCCCGTGGTCACACCGCCACCCCCGCTGTCGCCGGTGGCCGTGCCGCCCCACGCCGTCCCGCGTTGGTGCGACCACCGGCGGCGCCTCCGACAGGAGCCTGCCATGCGTCACCTGACAGGGCCGTCCACCGGCCACCCCGGCCGGTCTCCGGTCGCCGATCAGCCCTGGCCCCGGCGGCTGCTGGCCGCCGGTGTCGCACTGCTCACCGGGCTGTCCCTCGCTGTCGCCGCGCCACCGGCCGGCCCGGCGTCCGCCGCGCCGGCGTTCAACTACGCCGAGGCGTTGCAGAAGTCGCTGCTCTTCTACGAGGCGCAGCAGTCCGGCCGGCTGCCCGACTGGAACCGGGTCTCCTGGCGAGGCGACAGCGCGCTGACCGACGGCGCCGACGCGGGGCTCGACCTCACCGGCGGCTGGTACGACGCCGGTGACCACGTCAAGTTCGGCTTCCCCATGGCGTTCAGCGCAACGATGCTGGCGTGGGGCGCGGTGGAGTACCGCAGCGGCTACACGTCCTCCGGGCAACTGCCGCACCTGCTCAACAACCTGCGGTTCGTCAACGACTACTTCATCAAGGCGCACCCGTCGGCGAACGTCCTCTACGGGCAGGTCGGCAAGGGCGACGACGACCACAAGTGGTGGGGTCCGGCAGAGGTCATGCCGATGGCGCGACCCGCGTACAAGATCGATGCGAGCTGCGGCGGCGCGGACCTGGCCGGCGAGACGGCGGCCGCGATGGCCGCCTCCTCGATGGTGTTCCGGCCCACCGACGTCGCCTACGCGGACAAGCTGCTCACGCACGCCCGGCAGCTCTACACGTTCGCCGACACGGTGCGGAAGTCCTACCACGAGTGCATCACCGACGCGACGAGCTTCTACCGCTCGTGGAGCGGCTGGCAGGACGAGCTGGTGTGGGGTGCCATCTGGCTGTACCGGGCCACCGGCGACGCCACCTACCTCGCCAAGGCCGAGAGCGAGTACGACAAGCTCGGCACCGAGAACCAGACCACCACCCGCTCCTACAAGTGGACGATCGCCTGGGACAACAAGCAGTTCGGCGCGTACGTGCTGCTGGCCAACCTGACCGGCAAGCAGAAGTACGTCGACGACGCCAACCGCTGGCTGGACTACTGGACCGTCGGGGTCAACGGCCAGCGCGTGCCGTACTCGCCCGGCGGGATGGCGGTGCTCGACTCCTGGGGTGCACTGCGCTACGCCGCCAACACCTCCTTCGCCGCGCTCGTCTACAGCGACAAGACCACCGACACCACGCGCAAGACGCGCTACCACGACTTCGCCGTCCGGCAGATCAACTACGCGCTCGGTGACAACCCGCGCAGCTCCAGCTACGTCATCGGGTTCGGCGCCAACTCGCCGCGCAACCCGCACCACCGCACCGCGCACGGCTCCTGGTGGGACAGCCAGACCGTGCCCGTCGAGACCCGGCACACCCTCTACGGCGCGCTCGTCGGCGGCCCGTCCTCGCCCAACGACGCGTACAGCGACAGCCGGTCGGACTACGTGATGAACGAGGTCGCCACCGACTACAACGCCGGCTTCACGTCCGCGCTGGTCCGGCTGACCTCCGAGTACGGCGGCACGCCGCTTGCCAACTTCCCGGTCGCCGAGACGCCCGACATCGACGAGCTGACAGTGGAGACCACCGTCATGCAGGCCGAGCCCCGGGCCACCGGGCTCAAGGCGATCGTCTACAACAAGTCGGCGTTCCCGGCCCGCGCGCTTACCGACGGGAAGTTCCGGTACTACTTCCGGCCCGACGGCACCGGCCCGGTGCAGGTCACCGCCGGCTACACCCAGGGCTGCCCGTCCCCGACCACCGCCAAGCAGTTCAGCGGCGACATCTGGTACGTCGAGGTGGACTGCACCGGGCACACCATCGCACCGGCCGGGCAGTCGCAGCACCGGATGGAGGTCCAGTTCAAGATCGGTGTGCCCGAGGGTGGCACCTGGGACCCGACGAACGACCCGTCGTACCAGGCCACCGCAGGGCCGAACCGTAAGGTGCCGCTCTACTCCGGCACCACCCGCGTCTGGGGCGACGAGCCGGGGCCGGTCGTACCGGACACCGCAGCGCCGAGCGTGCCCGGCACGCCCGTCGCGTCCGCCGTCACGTCGAGCGGGCTCACGCTGACCTGGGCCGCGTCCACCGACACCGGCGGCAGCGGCCTGGCCGGCTACGAGATCACCCAGTCGCAGACGGGCAGCGACGCGCTTGTGCTGCGTACCGCCACCACGAACACGCTCGCCGTGACCGGGCTGCTGCCGGAGCGGACGTACCAGTTCACAGTGCGGGCCCTCGACGGCGCCGGCAACCGGTCCGCGTCGTCGGCTGCCGTCAGCGTCACCACCCCGGCCGGACCGGCGCCGGACACGACAGCGCCCACCGCGCCCGGCACCCCGGTCGCCTCGGCGGTCACCGCCACCGGGCTCACCCTGACCTGGGCAGCGTCGACCGACAACGTCGGCGTCACCGGCTACCGGGTCTACCGCGAGGCCGGCGCCACCGACGCGCTGGTCGGCTCACCGACCGGGACCACGGCGGCGGTGACCGGCCTGACCGCCTCGACGGCGTACCAGTTCTACGTGGTGGCCGTCGACGCGGCCGGCAACACCTCCGCGGCGTCCGCGCCGGTTTCGGTGACCACCGCGCCCCCGCCGGTCGGCGGCACCTGCTCGGTGGGGTACGTCACGAACGACTGGAGCACCGGCTTCACCGCCACTGTGACGATCACCAACACCGGCACCACAGCGCTCAACGGCTGGGCGCTGCGGTGGAGCTTCACCGGTGGGCAGACCGTCAGCCAGGGCTGGTCTGCGACGGTCAGCCAGAGCGGCGCGGCGGTCACCGCCACGAACCTCTCCTACAACGGCGCGCTCGCGCCCGGAGCGTCGGTGAGTTTCGGCTTCAACGGCAACCACAGCGGCAGCAACCCGAAGCCGACGGCCTTCACCGTCAACAACACCGCCTGCACCATCGCCTGACTCAACGACGCGGCGTGGCCGGTTGCCGCGACCAACCAGGCCACGCCGCGTAACGCCAACACATTTCCGAAACTTTTCCGAAACCTCGCTGGCCGGACCGGCCGCGTGGTATAAACATCGATTGAGCTAAATATTCTACTGAGACGTCCGGTCGTCCCGCCTCGGCGTTCCGGGTGTTGGCCAAGTAGGGAGGCCAAAATGCAAACGAGCCCACCCGTTCATCCCGGCAGAACTCGGCGACGGCGATCGCATGTCGTCCGAGCGCTGCTCGCCGGCACGTTCAGCGTCGTGACCGTGGCCGCCGTCGCGGTGATGATGCCCTCGGCGAACGCCGCTGCGTCCACGCTCGGCGCGGCCGCCGCACAGTCGGGCCGGTACTTCGGCACCGCCATCGCGGCGGGCCGGCTCGGCGACTCGACGTACAGCACGATCGCGGCACGTGAGTTCAACATGATCACCGCCGAGAACGAGATGAAGCCGGACGCGACGCAGCCCCAGCGGGGCCAGTTCAACTTCAACTCCGGTGACCAGATCTACAACTGGGCGACCCAGCGTGGCCTTAAGGTCCGTGGGCACACCCTGGCCTGGCACGCGCAGCAGCCGCCGTGGATGCAGAGCCTGAGCGGCAGCACCCTGCGGCAGGCGATGATCGACCACATCAACGGAGTGATGGGCCACTACCGGGGCAAGCTCGCCGCGTGGGACGTGGTCAACGAGGCGTTCAACGAGGACGGCAGCCGCCGCAGCTCCAACCTCCAGGGCACCGGCAACGACTGGATCGAGGTGGCGTTCCGCACCGCGCGGGCGGCCGACCCGTCGGTCAAACTCTGCTACAACGACTACAACATCGAGAACTGGTCGTACGGCAAGACACAGGGCGTCTACCGCATGATCCAGGACTTCAAGTCCCGCGGCGTGCCGATCGACTGCGTCGGGTTGCAGACCCACTTCACCGGCGGCAGCTCGCTGCCGAGCAACTTCCAGACCACGCTGTCCAGCTTCGCCGCGCTCGGCGTGGATGTGGCGCTGACCGAGGTCGACGTCACCAACGCCTCCACCACCCAGTACGCCGGGCTTACCCAGGCGTGCCTGAACGTGCCGCGCTGCATCGGCATCACCGTCTGGGGCGTACGCGACAGCGACTCCTGGCGCTCGAACGAGAGCCCGCTGCTCTTCGACGGCGGCGGCAACAAGAAGGCCGCCTACAACTCCGTCCTCAACGCGCTCAACGCGGCCACGCCGACGACGAGCCCGACGACGAGCCCGACGGTGACCCCGACGGTGACCCCGACGACGACCCCACCGCCGAGTGGTGGCGCCGGCCGGATCGTCGGGGTGCAGTCGGGCCGGTGCATCGACGTGCCCAACGCCACGCAGACAAACGGCACCCGGGTCCAGCTCTACGACTGCCACGGTCAGTCGAACCAGCAGTGGACGTACACCGCGAACAAGCAGCTGCGGGTCTACGGCAGCAAGTGCCTGGACGCGAACGGCGCGGCCACCGCCAACGGCACCGGCATCATCATCTGGGACTGCAACAGCGGGGCGAACCAGCAGTGGAACATCAACTCCAACGGCACCATCAGCGGCGTCCAGTCCGGCCGGTGCCTGGACGTCTGGGGCACCGGCAACGGCCAGCAGGTCCAGCTGTACGACTGCCACGGGCAGACCAACCAGCAGTGGCGGACCGACTTCGGCGGCACCACGCCGACGTCGACGCCGACTCCGCCGCCGACCACCACGCCGCCGCCGAGCGGCTGCGCGCTGCCGTCGACCTACCGGTGGTCGTCGACCGGCGCGTTGGCCAACCCGCAGAACGGCTGGGTCTCACTCAAGGACTTCACCAACGTGGTCTACAACGGCAAGCACCTGGTCTACGGGTCGTACGTCAACAGCAGCGGTCAGTACAGCTCGATGAACTTCACCTCGTTCACCAACTGGTCCGACATGGCCTCGGCCGGCCAGAACGGGATGAGCCAGGGCACCGTGGCGCCCACCCTGCTGTACTTCGCCCCGAAGAACATCTGGGTGCTGGCGTACCAGTGGGGACCGACCTCGTTCAGCTACAAGACGTCGAGCGACCCGACGAACGCCAACGGCTGGTCCTCGGCGCAGACGCTGTCCACCGCCACCCTGCCCGACGCCCCGTACGGCGTCATCGACCAGACGCTCATCGGTGACGACCAGAACATGTACCTGTTCTTCGCCGGGGACAACGGCAAGATCTACCGGTCGAGCATGCCGCTCGGGAACTTCCCGGGCAGCTTCGGCTCGACCTACACGACGATCATGACGGACACGACGAACAACCTGTTCGAGGGCGTCGAGGTCTACAAGGTGGCCGGCCAGAACCAGTACCTGATGATCGTCGAGGCGATCGGGAGCCAGGGACGCTACTTCCGGTCGTTCACGTCGAACAGCCTGAGCGGCTCGTGGACCCCGCAGGCCGCCACCGAGAGCAACCCGTTCGCCGGCAAGGCCAACAGTGGCGCGACGTGGACCAACGACATCAGCCACGGTGACCTGGTCCGCACCAACCCCGACCAGACCAAGACCGTCGACGCCTGCAACCTGCAGTTGCTGTACCAGGGCAAGAACCCGAGTGCGGGGGGCGACTACAACCTGCTGCCGTGGCGGCCGGGTGTACTGACCCTCCAGCGATAGGTATCACTGGATTCGCAGCACAGTGGCGTGCCCGGCACCGCACGGTGCCGGGCACGCCCGCCCGGGATCTGCGCTGCCCCTCGGCGTGCCAGCCTGCGCACCCCGAAGTGCGAAGTGGCGCTCCCACCAGCCCGCCGACGTTGCCCGCCGGCTCCCCGACGGACACCCGTGCCGGGACGGCTGACGCGCCCGCTCACTCCACGAGATCGTCGGCGAGCAGGTCCATCAGCAGGGCGTCGTGCCAGCGGCCATCCGCGCCGCGCTCGTAGCGCCGCATGATGCCCACCGGACGGAAACCGACCTTCGCGTACGCGCGGATCGCCGCGCTGTTCGCCGCCGCCGGGTCGATCGTGAACCGGTGGTGGCCGTACTCGTCGATCAGGTGCCGGGCCAGGGTGCGGATGGCGTCCACACCGAGCCCCGCGCCGCGTACCGCCGGATCGAGGAAGATGTCCAGGCTGGCGTGCCGGTAGTCCGGGTCGGATTCGGCGTACCACTGGATCGCGCCGATCACCCGGCCGTCGTGCTCGATGGCGTACAACGTCAGATCGTCGTCGGCCAGGTCGGCGCGGACGGAGTCGGCCAGGTCGTCACCGCCGCGCCACCACCGGCGTACCTCCGGATCGGCCCGGACCGCCGCGAGGGCCGGCACGTCGTCGTCGGTCACCGGACGCAACGTCACCGCTCGCCCCCGCAGCACGCCTCAGCCCCGGATCTCGCCGTGCTCGACGCAGACCGCCGACCATCCGACCGGAAGCACCTGCACCTTCATCCGACGGCGGCAGTGCGCGCAGTAGCGCGGCGGCTCCAACGCCCGGGCCGCCGCGCACGGCTCGTGCCCACCGGCCGCCGCGTCCTCACCACACCTGTCGCACCAGCGGGGTGCCGTCACCGTCTCGACAAGCTCGGTCACGTCGTCCTTCCCGGATGTCGTTCCTACAGCGTCGCGGACAGCGCCTTCACCGGCATCTTCAGCTCGTCGAGCAGCTCAAGGTCGGCGTTCGCCGATCGACCCAGCGTCGTCAGGTAGTTGCCGACGATCACCGCGTTGATGCCGCCGAGCAGGCCGGCCCGCGTACCCAGGTCACCGAGGGTGATCTCGCGGCCACCCGCGTACCGGAGGATGGTGCGCGGCATGGCCAGCCGGAACGCGGCGATGGCCCGCAGCGCGTCCTTGCCCTCGACCACCTGGCGGTCACCGAGCGGGGTGCCGGGGCGGGGGTTGAGGAAGTTCAGGGGCACCTCGTGCGGGTTGATCTCGGCGAGCTGCGCGGCGAACTCCGCCCGCTGCTCGACGGTCTCGCCGAGGCCGAGGATGCCGCCGCAGCACACCTCCATGCCGGAGTCGCGGACCATCCGCAGCGTCTCCCAACGCTCCTCCCACGAGTGCGTGGTGACCACGTTGGGGAAGTACGACCGGCAGGTCTCCAGGTTGTGGTTGTAGCGGTGCACGCCCATGTCGACAAGGTCGTCGACCTGCTCCTGGGTGAGCATGCCCAGCGACGCGGCGACCTGGATGTCGACCTCGGCCTTGATGGCGGCGACGCCCTCGCGCATCTGCTTCATCAGGCGGGCGTCCGGGCCACGGACGGCGGCCACGATGCAGAACTCCGTCGCACCTGTCTTCGCGGTCTGCTTCGCGGCCTCGACAAGCGACGGGATGTCCAGCAGGACCGAGCGCACCGGGGAGGTGAACAGGCCGGACTGGGAACAGAAGTGGCAGTCTTCCGGGCAGCCGCCGGTCTTCAGCGAGACGATGCCCTCGACCTCGACCTCCGGGCCGCACCAGCGCATCCGCACATCGTGGGCGAGCTGGAGGGCGGCGGGCAGGTGCTCGTCGGGCAGGTTCAGCACGGCGAGGACGCCGGCCTCGTCGAGACCGACACCGTCACCCAGGACCTGGGTACGGGCCTGGTCGAGGATCTCTGGCATGGCTCGTACCCTACAAGGCGCCCCGGTCAGCCGGAATGGCCCGCTCGCCGGTCGCTCCCAGGGCCCGGCGGTACCCGCCCGGCAGGTGGCCGCGCAGGTCGGCGATGGGTGGATCCGTCGAGTTGGTGGGGACGGGTGGTAATTTCGCCCGGCGGGTGTCGGCGTGGCCGGCACCGGACGGCGGCGAAGGGGTGACGGTGGCGGACTGGCTGGCGGCGCTCGACCGCCGCGCGGAGTTGCGGGCCAAGGCCGGCCTGACCCGGCGACTGCATCCGCGTCCCGCCGACGACGGAATGACCGATCTGGCCGGCAACGACTACCTCGGCCTGGCCACCCACCCGGAGGTCACGGCCGCGGCGGCGGCGGCGCTGTCGGCGTACGGGCTGGGAGCGACCGGGTCGCGCCTGGTACGCGGCTCGACCGACGCGCACCAGGCGTTGGAGGACGAGCTGGCGCAGTGGCTGGGCGCCGACAAAGCTCTCGTCTTCTCCTCCGGATACCTGGCGAACCTCGGTGCGCTGCGGGCCCTCGTCCAACCTCGCACGCTGCTCGTGTCCGACGCGCACAACCACGCGTCGCTGATCGACGGCTGCCGGATCTCCGGCGCGGAGACTGTCGTGGCCGCGCACGCCGACGTGACGGCCGTGGCCGCAGCCCTCGCGGTGGCGCCGGGCCGCCCGGCGGTGGTGGTCACCGAGTCGGTGTTCTCGGTCGACGGTGATCTCGCCCCGCTGGCCGAGTTGCACGCGGTGGCCCGCCGCTACGGCGCGCTGCTGCTCGTCGACGACGCGCACGGGCTCGGCGTGACCGGGCCGTCCGGCGCGGGCGCGGTGGCCGCCGCTGGGCTGGCCGGGGAGCCGGACGTGGTGGTCACCGCCACCCTGTCCAAGGCGCTCGGCGGCGCGGGTGGGGTGGTGGCCGGGCCGGCCGAGTTCGTCAGGCACCTTGTCGAGACCGGCCGTACGTTCATCTTCGACACCGCGTTGCCGCCGGCGGTCGCTGCCGGTGTGCACGCGGCGCTGCGGCTGGCCCGCGACGGCGACGACCTGCGGGCCGAGTTGGCCGACCGGGTGGCGTTGGCGGTGGGCCGGTTGCGGGCGGCGGGGCTGACGGTCTCCACGCCGGACGGGGCTGTGGTCTCGGTGACCGCTCCCGGCCCGGAGGCGGCGACGGCCTGGGCCGCTGACTGCCGCGACCGGGGTGTCGCGGTGGGCTGCTTCCGGCCGCCGTCCACTCCGGACAACCGTTCCCGGCTGCGCATCACCGTCAGCGCAGGGGTGCCGCGCGCGGATTTCGAGCGGGCGCTGGAAGCCATAGTGGACTGTGTCCCGTGAGCGCGAGGAGTGAGCCGGGTTTGCGAGCCCCGCAGTCGCGAGCCGAGGTTGTGCAGTGAGCGCGAGGAGTGAGCCGGGTTTGCGAGCCCCGCAGTTGCAGTGAGCGCGAGGAGTGAGCCGGGTTTGCGAGCCCCGCAGTCGCGAGCAGAGGCGACACAGTGAGCGCGTGGGAGGGGCCGGTGCTTGTCACAGGCACCGACACCGAGGTGGGCAAGACCGTGGTGACCGCGGCGATCACGGCTGCCGCGCAGGCCGCCGGGTTGCGGGTGGCTGTGGTCAAGCCGGGCCAGACGGGTACGGCCGGCGGGGAGCCGGGTGACGTGGACGTGGTCAACCGGTTGGCGGCTCCGCTCACCGGTCGCACTCTTGCCAGTTTTCCGGATCCGCTGGCTCCGTTGGCTGCCGCCCGGGTGGCGGATCTGCCGCCGTTGGAGTTGTACACGGCCGTGGACGCCGTCCGGGAAGAGGCGGACAAGCACGATCTGGTGCTTGTCGAGGGGGCCGGTGGTCTGCTGGTGCCGATGGGGCTGCGCCCGTCGGGGGAGCCGTGGACGATGGCGGATCTGGCGGTGTCGTTGGGTGCGCCGGCGGTGGTGGTCGCCCGTGCCGGGTTGGGCACGCTCAACCACACGGCGTTGACTCTTGAGGCGCTGGACCGGCGGGCGGTGCCGGCAGGCGTGGTGATCGGTGCCTGGCCGTCGTCTCCGGAGTTGGTGCACTGGTCGAACCTCACCGACCTGGTGCCGAACATGCTCGGTGCCGTGCCCGATGGCGCTGGCGCGATGGACCCTGGGGTGTTTCGTCGTTCCGCGCCGGGCTGGCTCACTCCGGCGCTGCACGGGGTGTTGGACGACTGGCGGGTGTGGGCCGAGGAGAGCAGCTGAACACCTGACTTTCGTCGGTGTCCGCCCAGGTCGGGCGTGGGTAGCGTGACGGCGGTGAGGCTTTCCGACTCTTCGGTGCCAGGTTCGCGGGACCGGCGGCGGCGACTGCTGCTGGACGCGTTGCTGTGGGCGGTCATCGCCGCCCCGGTCGCCTACGCCGGGATCACCCCGCCCCATCCGCGGTACGCGCTGCCGCTGCTCGTCGGGAAGATGCTGTTGCTCGGCGCGGCGGTGGTGGCGAGCCGGAGCAAGCCGTTGGTCGCCCTGGTGCTCGTGGTGCTCGGGTCGCTCGTCGACGGCAACTTCGTGTTCGCCATCCCGATCTTCAGTTACCTCGCTGGGCGGCGCAGCGCTTCGGCGGGCCCGGCTGTCGTGGTCTTCGTGCTGATCGCTGCTGCTGGTACGGCGCTCAACCTGGGCCTGCTCGGCACGGGTGCGGCCACCTGGTTCCTGCTGGCCTCGGTGCTGCTCTTCGCTGCGGTGTTTCCCTGGTTGGTCGGTCGGTACCGGCGTCAGCAGCGGGAGTTGGCCGAGGCCGGTCGCCGTCACGTCGACGCGGTGGCCCGCGAGCAGCGTGGTGCCGCCGAGCGGATCCGGCTGCGGGAGAGGGCCCGGATCGCCGGGGAGATGCATGACTCCCTCGGTCACGACCTCAGCCTGATCGCGGTGCGCGCCGCAGCTCTGGAGGTCGCCGCTGACCTCGACGAGCGGCACCGGGTCGCGGCGGGGGAGTTGCGGGCCAGTGTCTCCGCCGCGACCGAGCGGCTGCACGAGATCATCGGAGTGCTCCGCGAGGAGGGTGGGGCGTCGGTGCGTCCGAGCGGGGAAAGCGTCTCCGAGCTTGTCGAAGGTGCCCGGGAGGCTGGCATGGCGGTACGGCTGGATGCCGCCCCGGTGGGCGCGGAGTTGCCGGCGATGACCTGTCACGCGGCGCACCGGGTCGTCCGGGAGGCCCTGACCAACGCCGCCCGGTACGCGCCGGGTGCCCCGGTCGACGTACGCCTGGGTCGGGACGGTGACCGGGTGGAGGTGACTGTGGTCAACTGTGTTCCGCCAGCCGGGCCGTTGCCGGCTCCGTCGTCGCGGGGCAGCGGGTTGCTGGCGCTCGCCGAGCGGGTTCGCCTGGCCGGTGGGACCTTCGACGCCGGCCCGCAGGCCGACGGCGGATTCGCCGTACGGGCGGTGCTGCCGGCCATCGCGACGCCGGCAGAGTCGCTGCCGGCAGGGCCGTCGTCACTGGAGGCGCTACCGACGGTCGCGTCGCCACCGGAGGCGCTGGCCGCCCTGTCGCCGGTGGAGGCGGCCGGGACGGCGTCCTGGTCCGGTGACCGGCCGGGTGCCGTGGAGGGGCCGGTCGACGCGGAGCGGCGGCTGCACGACGCCCGTCGACGAGTTCGACGCAGTCTGCTCGCGGCGGTCGGGGCGCCGGCAGGTTTCGCCCTGGTGCTCTCCCTCGTCTACTACCCGGTGGCGACCGCCGGAACGGTGTTGGACCAGGCGACCTTCGACGAGCTGCGTGTCGGTACGGCCCGGTCGGAGCTGGCGGGGCTGCCCCGGCGACAGCTGGAACGTCCGTCCGCTGTCGACCGGGCCGACTGCGAGTACTACACCGACGGCAACTTCCCTCTCGCCGAGCCGACGTGGCGGCTCTGCTTCACCGACGGCCGGCTGGTCAGCAAGGAGCGGATCGCGTAGTGAACACCGACACGGCACTGACGCTGCCGATCCGGGTTGTCCTCGCCGACGACGAGGCGATGATCCGGGCCGGTGTCCGGGCGATTCTCGCCGCCGATCAGGGCATCGAGGTGGTCGCCGAGGCCGGTGACGGGCGGGCGGCGGTGGAGCTCGTCCGGGCGCACCGACCCCATGTGGCGTTGCTGGACATCCGGATGCCCCGGTTGGACGGGTTGACCGCCGCCGCCGAGATCCGCCGGGTCGCACCGGACACTTCGACGATCATGCTGACCACCTTCGGTGAGGACGACCATGTGGCCCGCGCGCTCGGGCACGGCGCGAGCGGGTTCCTGCTCAAGGCCGGCGACCCGCGGGAACTGATCGCCGGGGTGCACGCGGTCGCCGACGGCGGTGCGTACCTGTCGCCCCGGGTTGCCCGCCGGGTGATCGAGCTGGGCGCCGGCCGGCTGGCCCGCCGACCCGCCGCGCGGGACCGTACGGCCGGGCTTACCGAGCGGGAACGGGAGGTGCTGGCGCTGGTGGGGGCGGGGCTGTCCAACGCCGAGATCGCCCGCCGGCTGCACCTTGTGGAGGGCACCGTGAAGAGCTATCTGACAAGCATCTTCACCCGGTTGGACGTGCGTAACCGGGTGCAGGCGGCGATCGTGGCGTACGAGGCGGGGCTTGTCGACGGGTGAGCGGGGGCCGGGTCGGGGCCCCCGCTCACCGGTCAGGCGTCGCGGCGGCGCAGCGCGGCCCGGCCCAGCAGGAGCGCCGCGCCGGCCCACCCGGCGAGCAGCAGCAGACCGACCGCGCCCGGGTAGGGCTCGGTGTCGCCGGCCATGAAGTGCCCGCCGGCCACGCCGGGGAAGACGTCGGCGATCCGGTTCAGCACAGCGATGTCCGGCTCCATCAGCGACAGCGGCACGATCATCAGGATGGCGAACAGCACGGTGATCGTGAGGACCGCGCTGCGCAGTGCCGCGCCGAGACCCAGCGCGAGCACGCCGACAAGCGCCAGGTAGGTCGCCACCGCCACGATGTCGCCGATCGTGCCGGCGGCCGGGGCGCTGCCCCACCCGCCAAGCGTCGGTCGCGCGACCAGGGCGCCGACGCCGCCGAGCAGCAGCCCGAGAGCGAAGGTGACCGCTCCGGCGACCACGGCCTTGGCCAGCAGTACGCGACCTCGTGCCGGGGTGCACTGCAACGTGGTCCGGATGGTGCCGCTTGTGAACTCGGCGGTGATCGCCAGCAGGCCCAGCGCCAGCACCGCGTACTGGGTCAGCTCGACGGAGTCGATCACCACGCTGCCGACGGTGACGATTCCGCGGTCGTCGAGCGGGTCGTCGTTTGTGTTGTCGTTGGCCGCGTAGATGGCCAGTTGGAGTGCGCTCGCGGCCATCACCACCAGCCCGGCCAGCATCGTCCACCAGGTGCTCGGTACCGAGAACAGCTTGGTCCACTCGGCGGCCACCGCGCCGCGGAACGCGGCCGCGGCGCCCTGGGACGCGGTCGGCTCGGCGGCGGGGCGGACACCCGCGACCGTGTTCGTGCTCATCGTGCGCCACCTCCGGTTCGGCCGCCGGCGTACTCGACGCTGTCGGCGGTGAGGTCCATGAACGCCTGCTCCAGCGATGCGCCGTGCGGGCTCAGTTCGTGCAGCCGGATCCCCAGCTCGTACGCGAGGTCTCCGACCCGGTCGGCGGTCGTGCCGGTCACTGTCAGCTCGTCGTGATCGGCGGCCTCGACTGTCGCCCCGGCTGCGGTGAGGCGCGCGGCGAGAGCGGCCAGCCCGTCGGCGTGCGGGCTGCGGACCCGGACGGCGACAGTGCTGCCGGCGACCACGTCGCCGATCGGCGCGTCGGCGAGCAGTCGTCCCCGGCCGATCACCACGAGCTGGTCGGCGGTCAGCTGCATCTCGCTCATGAGATGACTGGAGACGAAGACAGTGCGCCCCTCGTCGGCCAGGGAGCGCATCAGCTGCCGGACCCAGCGCACCCCGTCCGGGTCGAGCCCGTTCACCGGCTCGTCGAACATCAGCACCGGGGGGTCGCCGAGCAGCGCGCCAGCGATGCCGAGCCGCTGGCCCATGCCGAGGGAGAGGGTCCGTCCGGCCTTACCGGCGGCGCGTCCGTCCAGCCCGACGGTGTCCAGCACCTCGTCCACGCGGCGGGCGGGGATGCCGTTGCTGCGGGCCATGGCCAACAGGTGTGCGCGGCCGGGCCGGGCCGGGTGGACGGCCCGGGCGTCGAGCAGCGCGCCGACCTCGTGCAACGGCCGGCGCAGATTCCGGTACGCGCGCCCGCCGACGAGCGCCTGCCCGGCGGTGGGTCGGTCCAGCCCGAGGACCATCCGCATGGTGGTGGACTTGCCGGCGCCGTTGGGGCCGAGGAAGCCGGTGACGCGGCCGGGCGCGATGTCGACTGTCAACGCGTCGACGGCTGTGGTCTCCCCGAACCGTTTCGTCAACCCACGTAATGTGATCATGCGCTGACGCTAGGCGTTCGGCCGGCTGCTCCACCGCGCCCGAACGGCACTACAGCACCCTGACTTTGGTCAGGTCGGCGACGGCCCGATCACTTGATGTAGTCGGTGAGCAGCGCGGGTGTGAGCCCGGCCCGGTGGATCGCCTTCAACGCCGCGAGCAGGTCGTCCATGAGCGCCGGCCGGAAGTGCATGAGCAGCACGTCGCCGGGCTGGACGACCTTCTCCGGCGTCTGGTAGCGCACCTTTCCCTCGTGAACCGTCTCGGACCAGTGCAGGACGGCCTTCGCGCCGCAGTCGTGCGCGGCCCGCAACGTGGTGGCGTCGTGGTTGCCGAACGGAGCACGGAACAGTGTGGGTCGCTTGCCGAACAGCGACTCCAGCTTGTCGGCAGCGCCACAGATCTCCTGCCGCTGGTAGGCGTACGACCGGCCGGCCAGCGAGGTGTGCGAGATGGTGTGGTTCTCGATGATCCCGCCCACCGCCTCGATCTGCCGGAAGTAGTCGGTGTGCTCCTGTGCCGCTGGTGAGTTCAGGAACATCGTGACCGGGATCCGCGCCTCCCAGATGAAGTCGATCACCGCGGGTGGCCGGGCCAGTCCACCGTCGTCGATGGTGATGAAGGCGACCTTCTGGTCGATGGGCAGGCGGTGCCAGTTCGGTGCCGGACCGTTCGGGGGGAGCTGCACCGGCTGCGGTGGTGGAGCCTCGGGAAAGATCGGCACCTGGGACACGTACCAGTTCAGGGTTCCGGGGGCGGGCGTCGCGGACGGTGAGGCCGACGGCGTGGGGATCGGAGCGGCCGACGTCGGCGTGCCGGCGGGGATCCGCCGGGCGTGCAACGCCGGGCCGACTGTGCAGGCACTCAGGGCCAGCAGGGCCAGAAGTGTTACGGCGGCGAGGATCCGGCGAGCAGGGGTCGCTGACACGCCCGGAAACCTACCGAGTTGATCAGGAGCCGGTGAGCCCGGTGCTGCCCGGAGCGCGCCGGACCACGAAGGCGTCGGGCATCCGGAAGGTCAGATTGTCTGGACACCACGGTGGGCGGACCACCGTCACCCCGTCGAGCAGTGGCGCGGCCTCCGCCACCACGACGGCCGCCTCCATCCGGGCCAGCACGTCCCCGACGCAGCGGTGCGCGCCGGCGCCGAACGCCAGGTGCCGGCGCGATCCGCGCTGACCGGGGCGGAACTCGTCGGGTGACTCGACGACCGCCGGGTCCCGGCCGGCGCGGGCCAACCACAGCACCAGGCTCGTGCCCGCCGGCACCGGCTGCCCGCCCAGCAGCCCGTCGGCGGTGGCCACCCGACGCCAGGTCACGATCGGCGGCTCCAGCCGCAGCCCTTCCTCCACCACGTCGGCCACCGCCACCTCGCCGCTACGCAGCCCGGCCCGCACGGCGGGTTCGCCGGCCAGCCGGTGCAGCAGCAGGGTGAGGAACTGCGACGTGGTCTCCTGGCCCGCGACCAGCAGGAAGAAGAGCGCGCCGACCACCACGTCCGGCGGGTGCCCGGCCGTACGCAGTTCCGCGGCCAATCCGCCGCCGGTGGTCGCGAAGTCGCGCAGCACACTGTGGAACCGGCCCACCTCGGCGGCGAGCGCCAACTGACGGTCGGCGTCCAGCGGCGCCCAGAACAGCTCCAGCGCGGCGCGGGCGAACTCCTTGACCGCGCCGACCGGCGTGTCGGGCAACTCGACAAGCCGGGCCAGCACCAGCAACGGCAGGTCGGCGGCGAGATCCGCGTACAGGTCGACGGGCTGCCCGCCGTCCAGCGCGGCGGTCAGCCGGGCGACCCGGTCGCGGACCAGCGCGGTGAGCCACTGACGCTGCGCCGCGACCCGGGTGGGGTGCAACGCGGCGGCGACGATCGCCCGGATCTGCGGATGACTGGCACCGGAGTTGTTGGCGAGCGTCGGCGGCAGCCGGAACCGGTGCCCGGCGAGCACCCGCAGCGCTGTCACAGGCATTGGGGTCACCGCGTCCAGCGCGTTGTCCGGCCGGTAGGTCGCCGGGTCGGCAAGCACCTGACGGACCAGCGCGTGCCGGGTCACCACCAGATGGCGTACGCCGACGTGGTCGACCACCGAGGCGACGTCCGGCCAGGGTGACTCGACCGCCGACGCCCAGCTGCGGAACAGCACGCCGACACGCTAGCTGGCGGCCCCCGGCAGGCCGGCCCGCAGCTGCCAGACGGTGGTGCGCTTCACCCGCACGCTCTCCAGTGCCTCCGTCACCGGCACGTCGAAGCTCGCCAGCTCGTCGAAACGGTCCCGGGGCAGGAACGCCCGCCCGGGGTCACCGACGAGCGCCGGGGCACCGGCTCGGGCGGCGCGCAGCAGGAACCGCAGCACCCGCCGGGCCATCGCCTCGCTGTAGAAGACGTCCCCGGCGAGCACCACCTCGGCGTCACCGGCGTCGCCGTCGAGGATGTCGCCGAACTCGGCGTCGACGCGTACCCCGTTGGCCTTGGCGTTGAGCGCGACCGCCGCCACCGCCAACTCGTCGACCTCGACGGCCCGCACGGACGCCGCGCCGGCCCGGGCGGCGGCGATGGCCACCAGGCCGGAGCCGGAGGCGAGGTCGAGCACACGGCGGCCGGCCACCAGCTCCGGATGGTCGGTCACGTGACGGGCGAGCGCCTGACCGCCGGCCCAGGCGAAGGCCCAGAACGGTGGCGGCCGGTCGGTGGAGAACTCACCCTCGGTCAGCTCCCACAGGCCGATCGGTTCGTCCGCCTGGTGCAGCCGCACCTCGGGAACGAACGCCACAGGGGCGAGCCGGGCGTGCAGCCGGACGAAGGTCGTGGAGAGTTCGGACACGCTGGCGATTGTCCCAGCGGCCGACCGCCGGGCGTGTCGCGGGGCCGGGTGACCGGTTCACCACGTTCGGTGATAACACGCACTGTCTCTGCCGCCCGGTGCGAACACACCCGTCTGTTCGGGTCGACCGCGCGCTCCTAGCGTTGCGTGGTGGAGACGACCGAACGGAGGGCGGCAGTGGTGACGGTGTGGCGAAAGGCGCTACAGGTCGGGGTGGTGCTGGCCTGTCTGAGCGGGGTGGAGCTGGCCATGGCCGCTCCGGCGCAGGCGGCGTTCGCCACCGAGTTGAGTGGGCTGCCGGCCCAGTTCACCGCCGGCGACCAGGTACGGACGCTCTCCGCAGTGGTCTCGCGGACCGACCGGCGCGGCGGCTGCGTCAAGGTCCGCTGGTCGATGGTGCTGAGAGTGCAGGGCATCCGGCTCGATCAGGTGAAGATGGACCGGGTGGAGGAGACCGGCGAATTCCCGCTGGAGATCCGTACCGACGGGGACGTCGCCCGGCTCACCGACCGGCAACTCGACCCGGGCACGCTCTGCCCGGGCCGTACCGTCACCGCCCGTTACCGGGTGGCCTTCGCCGAGGACGTCACCCGGGGCCGGGTCACCCTCGCCGCCGAGGCGTACGACGTGAACCTGCGCCTGTTGGCCCGGCAGACGGCCACCCGTTCCGTGGTGGGGGTGGCACCCAGCCCGTCGGCGCGTCCCACCGAGACGCCGCCGGAGCCCACCGATCCCGCGAGCGAACCCGCCGACGCCAGCACCCCTGACGACGAGCCCGTCGTGGAGCAACCGGTCGACGCCGCCCCACCGGCCGCCGGCGCGGGCCGACCTGTCGCGCAGACCGGCGGGTTCGGCGTGGTGCAGGCAGCGTTCCTGCTCGGTGCCCTGCTGCTCTCGCTCGGGTTGGGCCTGCTGCTGCGGCTGCGCCACCTCACCAGGGCCGCACCCGCCGGAGCCGGCGAGCAGCCGGCGGACCGACTCTGGGAGCGGCCGAATCCGCCCGACCGGTGGCGACCGTTACGCCGCTGACCTGCGGATCTTCGGCGGCGGCTCCCCGCCACTGAACCGAGGGCGTCGGGGCCGGCGGAGGTCCGCCGGCCCCGACGGTGTCACTTCGAGAACGCCTGGAACTCGGCGATCCGGACCTGGCCGCGGGCCGGGCTGGCGGTCGCGCAGTCCGTCGTCGTGGCCGGGTCGTCGTCCTGCTCACCCGCGTAGTGCGGGCCGCCGGTGCACTGGCTGGCCAGTACCTCCAGCCGCAGGTGCGTGGCGAGCGTGGTGGGCACGGCGAACGTCCGGAGGTTGATGTCCCGGCTGTACGCCCGGTACGCCCCACCCGGGAACGCGTCGTCAGCGCTCGTGTAGATCCGCTGCCAGCGCGCCGGATCCGCGCAGTCGGTGGTCTTCGCGTTGCACGCCGACACCGCGAACGACCGCAGCGCGCTCAGCGCGTTCTGACTCCCGGTGTCGGCGTCCCCGGCGATCGCGGGGCGCAACATCGCGCTGACGTTGACGCGCTTGACCGCCTGCGGGGCGTCCCCGGGCAGCGCCACTGTGACCTGCTTGCCGGCCACCCCGTCCAGGGAGGCCCAGTTCGTCGCCTCGGTGTCGTCGGCGATCCGGTCCAGGTTGACCCCGTCGCCGCTGATCGTGGCGCCGGACGCGGTGGACGCGAGGTTGCGGCTCATCCGCAGGTCGACGTACCCCTGCTTGCCGGCAGTGGCGACCACGCTGAGCCGCTGGTGACCGAAGCCGGGCGCGACGGCGACCAGGTCGTACGTGCCGGCCACCATCTCCACGGTGTCCGGGATGGGCGTGGCCGGGTCGGTGTCGGCGATCGGCACGGCCCGCGCCTCGTACGCCCCGACGTACACCCGGATGGGCGCGTCGGCGCTGTCGCCGCGCGGACGCAGGGTGAGTGTGGCGTTGCCGCCGCTCGGAGAGGCGAAGCTCGGCGTCGGATCGGTGTCGGCGGCGCCGTTGGTCGCGGCGTCCCGGCCCATTCCGGAGCGGGCGAACTCGGCCCAGATCAGGTCCTGGTTCGCCCCGCCGAAGCGGAGCAGGTCGGCGGTGAGCATGTTGTCCCGCATGTCGAGCATGCTGACCTGGCTGGCGGCCTGGAGCAGGAACGAGTCGAAGACCAGCTGCGACCAGCGCCGGTTGCCCGGGCACTTGTCGGCGGCGACCTTCCCCAGCGCGCACTCCAACTGTCGCTGCGGCGTGCCGAGGCCGTACCGCTTGACGAGCGCGGACCGGACCCGGAAGTTCGTGGCGCCCCAGATCTCCCCGTCGGCGTGCACGGCCGGGCCGCCGGTGTTGTAGCCGATGTCGGAGTAGTTGAGCGGGCTGCGGCTCAGGTCGTAGTTGCGGATGCCGCTGACCAGGTTGCCGGTGACGTACCCGCCGGTGACGAACGGCGACTCGCCGGGGGCGCGCAGCCCGTGCTGGAAGAGGTACTCGGCGGCGAGCAGGTCACCCCACGACTCGCCCATGGCCCCGCCCTGGTGACCGCTGATCCCGCTGTCCGGGCCGGCGATCATCCGGTTGGTGATCGCGTGGGTGTACTCGTGGCCGATCACCGTCATGTCGTAGTCGCCGTCGACGCACGGCGGGTACGGGCCGCCGGCCTGCGGCTGCCACAGATACATGTTCGTGGTCGGCGGCAGCCCGTCGCGCGGGGTGCCCTGGTTGGCGTTGTTGCGGTTGCCGGTCAGCGCGCCCTGCTGCGCGCGGCCCTGCTCGGCGTCACCGCCCAGGCCAGCGGGCGTGAGGTTGACCGCCTGGAGGTTCCACGCCGACTCGGTGAAGCCCAACTGGTACGACCAGTCGTGCATCCGGTTGTGCATGGCGAAGAGATTGGCGATGGACGCGTCCGCGTCGTTGCGCTGGGCGGAGGTGAACACCTCCGGGTTGCACTTCGCCTGGTGCCACTGGTCGGTGAACGGGTACTCGTAGCGGCGGTCCGGGCTGGTGGGTGCCGGGACGACAGGGGTGCCCGCACCCCAGGAGAGCACTGTGTTCGCCGAGTTGCCGCGCGAGGTGAAGGTGGGCGTGCCGGTGGCCGCGTCGACGTCCCACGGCTGACCGGTGGCGGGGTCGCGGAACGCCGACTGGCAGCCGGGCGCCGGGTCGCCGCACCAGCGCACCCGCGGGTCCTGCCCGGGACCGAGGTCGCGGGGCGGGGTGGCCGGGAAGACCGCCCAACTCGGGTTGTCCGAGTCGTAGTCGACGAGATCCTCGCGGACCAGCACCTGGCCGGTGATGCCGTCCACATAGCTGGTGAACGCCGCCGGGTGGTCGGCGTCCGCGCCGATAAGCGTCACCTCGTAGGCGGCTCGCGGCCCCTCAAGCGGGGTGGGCACTGCCACCTCGCGCACCGTGTGACTGGCCACCGCGTCGGCTGTCAGCTTGGCGTCGGCGAGCGCGGCGGCGTACGCCTGGTCTGCGCTGCGGGTGGCCGGCGCGGGGGCGCTCGTGTCGCGGGCCAGCGACGAACTGACCGAGAGCACCGATCCGGCGCTGACCGCGAGGGTGACAAGGCCGTCCGGCCCGGCCGGCAGGTCGCCGAAGCGCTGCCGGAGGGTCACCACGGCACCGGTGCCGATCGGCCGGACCAGTACCCGCTCCAGGTCGGCGACCGTGGCGGCGTCCATTCCGAACAGGTCGCGGTTGGCGGCCAGGTACGCGCGGGCGGCGGCCTCCGGGTCGGAGGGCAGCCCGGTGGCGAGGGGGGTGCGGCCGGGGCCGAGTGCCTGCGGGGTGCCGAGCTTGTTCCACCGCACGTCGGGGTCGGCGGCACGGGCCAGGCCGCGTTGGCGGGCGTCGGGTGCCGCCGTACCGGCGCGGTTGTCGACGTCGGCGCTCTGGTGGCCCTCGGCGAACGGCCCGGACGAACGCTGGGCGGATGGCGCCGCGCTGGTGGGGGCCGCGGTGCTCGCGCCGGTGGGCAGCAGCGCGGCGACGGTCGCCGTCGTCGCCAGGACGGCGATGAGCCGGCGTCGACGCCGGCTCATCGAGGGTGACCACTGGGATCGTGGCACGGGACCTCCTCGTGGGAGTGGAATGGCCGGCGGGCCGCCGACCGGCGTTGCGCGGTGACGCATGCGCATCTGTGGATATCAGCCGGTGAAGGGCGCGGCAAGGCCCGGCCGCCGACGCGCCGACGATTAGCGCGGGACAGGGCTCCACACGAGGGTGTTTTCGACGCGCTCGACCGCCGACGTGCTCAACAGGCTGCGTTCAGCGGGCTGCCGTGCTCAGTCGGCCGGCACCCAGTCCGGGTCGCGGCCGAAGGCGGCCAGCAGGCGGTCCTGCTCGTCGGCGTCGGCGGAGAGCCGCACCGCGTCGTGAACCAGGTTGTTGCTCCGATAGGTGTCGGCCTGGCCGGCGAACCACCTGGCGCACACGTTGACCGCGTCGGGTTCCAGGCGAGGCTCGGCGCCGATGGCCACCGCCAGGTCCCAGCCGTGCACCAGGTGCTCGGCGAGGAGTTGCTGGATGTATTCGGCGGCTGGGGTCGCACCGCTGGAGAGGTGCACGGTGCGGTCGATCGTGCCGGGGTGGGTGGCGGCGATCTCGGCCTGTGCGGTCGCCTCCCGCGCTGCCGTGGCCGGGTCGGTGCCGAGCAGGTCGCCGTCGAACCGGTCGCCGACCTCGTCGATGGTGCGGCCGGCGAGCAGCGGGACGCTCCACCGGTCCTCACTGACCACGTGGTTGACGAGAGTGCGGACGTCCCAGCCGGAGCAGGGTGTCGGGTCGGACCACTGGCCGGGCTCGACCTGGTCCACCCGGTCGACGAACTCGGCCAGGCTCCGGCGGTACGCCTCCAGCAGATCCATGGTGCCGATTGTTCCGGTCGGCGGGGCGCTCCGAGCCGTTTTGGCTGGCCCGGGTGGAGGAGTGGGCGTGTTCAGTCCAGCACGACCGGGTCCAGACCCAGCTCCCGGGCGGCGACCAGCCGGACCCACTCACCGAACTGCCGCCGGGAGATCACCCGCTCGTGCACGGCGAGCTGCACCGCCAGGCCGTCCATGACGGCGCTGATCCGCCAGGCGGCCCCGTCCGGGTCGGCGCACTCGAAGGTGCCGTCGGCCACCCCGGCTGCGATCACCGCGGCGAGGTCCTGCCGCCAGCGCAGGTCGAGTCGGCGGGAGACCTTCTCCATCTCCGGGGTACGCAGCGACTCGGACCAGCCGTCGATCCACATCGACCAGGAGGTCGCCCGCCCGGCCGGGGTGTAGAGCTTCAGGATGCGGCGGAGCTTGGTCAGCGGCGGGGCCGACGAGCGGGTCACCGCGTCCAGCCGGGCCAGATCCTGCTCGACCGCGTACGCGAATGCCTGCGCGAGCAGCCGTTCCTTGGTGGCGAAGTGGTAGAAAACCAGCGCCTGGCTCACGCCAGCGGCCTGCGCCACGTCGGCTGTCCGGGTGTTGGCCAGACCGCGCTCGACGATCACGTCGCACGCGGTGCGCAGCAGGGCATCCAGGCGGATCTCGGCCGCACGTCTCGTCACGACCGTTACCGTAGCCCATCCATCCGAACACGAACAGTGACCATCGCCGTCCCATTCGCCCAGTAACAGTCGGAAGCCGGACACTTACTGAGCGTGTCTTTTGTCGTTGTTCCGGAGGTGTTCGTCGAGGCCCCGGCGCTCATCGATGCCGTCGGGCCCGTTGCTGAGCCGCACCTCAGCGATCGCGGCCCGGCCGGCACCGGAAGGTGCGGAGGGTGACGATCGAGGACCTACCAGACCAGCCGCCTAGGAAGCCTGCCGGTAATGACCGGTTCGAGTACGTCATCGCCCGCAGGCCTGCAGGACGCGCCGAACCGACCCCGAGTTGGCAGTCGTTCGACGGCTCGGCTAAAGTTCTCATCCGTCACCCGGGAACGTCCGGGGACGTGCGGACGTAGCGCAGCTGGTAGCGCATCACCTTGCCAAGGTGAGGGTCGCGGGTTCGAATCCCGTCGTCCGCTCGGAGATGCCGCCACGCATGACGGGGGCAACCTCGGTGGGGTGGCCGAGAGGCGAGGCAACGGCCTGCAAAGCCGTGTACGCGGGTTCAAATCCCGTCCCCACCTCGGTAACAAGCACGGGCGATTGGCGCAGTGGGAGCGCGCTTCCTTGACACGGAAGAGGTCACTGGTTCAAACCCAGTATCGCCCACAGGATGGATAGGCAGTCAGAAAGCCCGTTACCGGAATTCCGGTAACGGGCTTTCTGCTGCACGGGACCTTGCACCGGGTCAGAACGTCAGCAGCCGGAACTCGCCCACCTGTCGGAAGCCGAGGCGGCGGTAGACCGGCTCGCCCATGGGTGACGAGGTGAGGCCGGCGGTGTGGGCACCCCTCTCGCGGGCGACGTCGAGAGCCGCCCGGGTCATGGCCGCGCCGATGCCCCGCCGTCGCTGCTCCGGCTGCGTACCCACGAAATAGAGCGTGACCACGCCGCGGCTCAGCCAGGCGACGGCAGTTGCGACGATCCGGTCGTCGTCGAGGCGACCGGCCAGTCTGATCACCGTGCCGTCGCCGGCGAAAGCCTTCTCCGCTCGATGGTCGCCGGCACGTCCTGCGGCGCGATTCCGGACACCCGGGCGTAGGCCGAGACGAACGCCGTCAGGTCGGTGGTCTCGGTAATGCGCAGCCCGGCCGGCGGCGCGGCATCGGTCGCCTCCGCGATCGGCGCGGTCATGATCGGCATTCGGGTGATCTCGGTGGCACCGAGGGAGATCAGGGCGTCGGCGGTGCCGGCGTCGCTGTCCGGGCCTACCCACCAGATCCGGGGTACGCCGTGCAGGCGCTGCCGGGCCTCGTCGAGCGCGTCCCGCGGGGTGCGCCCCGCGACGCGCAGCACCCCGTTGAGGGGCGCGTGCGGAACGTCGCTGCGGTAGGTCGGGAGGTCGTCGCCGCCGACCACGCCGATGTTCCATCCGAGCAGGTACGCCCGATGCGCTGCCAGCATCGTGTTGAGAGCTTCCACGACTCGCGATCGTAGCGCGCGCCGCTCGACGCGTTCACCTGCGCAAACCCGCCGCCGGGGAGGCCTGCGCGGAGCCCTGGTCACGCGCGAACGGGTCGGCCGTCTCGATCGAGGCGGCCGACCCGGAAGGGGATCCTCACAGCGGAGGGGCGACGTCCCGCCGCTCCTCGACCCGCCGGTATTCCACCGGCTGCTCCTCGGTGGTGACCACCTGACGGCGACGACCCCAGATCAGCGTGGTCATGATGAGGCCGAGCACGCCGGCGCCCATCAGGATCCAACCGACCACGTCGAGGTCGAGGCCGCCGACGCTGGCGTCGAGCGCGAAGGTGAGGATCGCGCCGAGCGCGATCAGGAAGATGCTGGTGCCGATACCCACGACAGCCTCCTTAAGGGGGTGTGGTGCGCTGTCGAGGTTCATCAGTACCCCGAGGTAGGGCAGAGCAATCGCCAATGCTTGAGGGGGCCGCGCCGGGCGATCTTGGCATCGGGTAGAGTTCGAGTGTCACCGGCGCTTGTCGGGGACGTGCGGACGTAGCGCAGCTGGTAGCGCATCACCTTGCCAAGGTGAGGGTCGCGGGTTCGAATCCCGTCGTCCGCTCGCGATTCGCCCCTCAGGGCCTGGCTCCTTGAGGCAGGCGGTCACCACGGGCGATTGGCGCAGTGGGAGCGCGCTTCCTTGACACGGAAGAGGTCACTGGTTCAAACCCAGTATCGCCCACCATATTCTTGCTGATCAAAGGGCTGGGCCTTCGGGTTCGGCCCTTGTTCGTCGGCGACACCCGCATCCGTTCGGCGTGGCCGGGATGCCATCGGTCGAATGACCTAACCTCGCCCCCTCGACGGCCCCGGCAGGTCGATCTAGCTGTCACGTCGACACCGCCCACTGTGGTGGGGGGCGCACCACCCAGGCCGATACGACGGTCACCAGCGGCGTGATCCGCAGAGATGGATGACTGATTCCCGGTCGGCTGCGCGCTGCGAAGGTCGATCCACCGCCGCAACGGTGGGGCTACCGGGCCGAACCGTACTCGCGTATTCGGTCCTTCCTGGAGGGTGTTTCCGATGATCAGTTTTCGGATGTCCAAGCTTCTGCCGGCCGCTGGGCGGAAGGCGGTCGTGGCAGCGGCCACCGCCGGTGTCGTAGCTGTCGCGTTGGTCGCCAGTTCGGCCAGCGGGGCCGGGCAGCGTCCGACGGTGAAGAAGCCGACCATCGTGCTGGTGCACGGTGCGTTCGCCGACGCCTCCAGCTGGAACGGCGTCGTCAAGCACCTCAAGCGGGACGGCTATCCGGTGATCGCCCCCGCCAACCCTCTGCGCAACCTGCAGAGCGACGCGGAGTACGTGCGCTCGGTGGTCGACAGCGTGTCTGGGCCGGTGGTGGTGGTCGGCCACTCGTACGGTGGTTCGGTGCTCAGCGAGGCGGTCGCGGGCGACCGGGACGTCAAGGCCCTGGTCTTCGTTGCCAGCTTCATGCTGAAGCCCGGCGAGAGCACGACAGACCTGTCCGGGAAGTTCCCCGGTAACGTGTTGGCGGTTTCGCTGGACGAGGTGCCCTTCCCGATGCCCGGCGGCGGCTCCGGCACCGACCTCTACGTCCAGCAGCGGAAGTTCGGCGCGGTCTTCGCCCCCGACGTTCCGCGGGACATCGCGGACGTGATGGCGGCCACCCAGAGGCCGGTCACGGCGGCGGCGCTGAACGGTCAGGCCACGAAGGCCGCCTGGACCAGCATTCCGTCGTGGAACATGATCGCCACCGACGACCTGGCTATCCCGGTGAAGGCCCAGCGCTACATGGCCGAGCGGGCGGGTGCGCACACCGTGGAGATCAAGGCTTCGCACGCCGTCACTGTCTCCCGTCCGCAGGCCGTGGCGAGCCTGATCGACAGGGCGGCGCGCTCGACGAGCCGTTGACCCTGAGAGTCGACAGTCCACACGCCGTCCGGCTGGGTGACCCCCAGCCGGGCGGCGCTGCCGCAGCGGCTGCACACCCGAGTGTTCTGCCACGGGCAGATCCGCTACCGGTTTGCCGCCCCTTGCCGCAAAGGTGGGGCGTATGAGGCTGCTGATGCTTGGCGGTACGGGTTTCGTGGGCGGGGCGACGGTCGCCGAGGCGGTCGGTCGCGGCTGGTCGGTGACGGTGTTCAACAGAGGCGTGCACGGCAGGGTTCCTCCCGGCGTACACCGGTTGCGGGGTGACCGGACCGCGCCGGACGGCCTCGCGGCGCTGGCGGACGGCGAGTGGGATCTGGTGGTCGACACCTGGGACGGCGCCCCGCGCGGGGTGCGGGACGCGGCCTGCGCGCTGGCCGGCAGGGTCGGGCAGTACACCTACATCTCCAGCGGATCGGTGTACGTCGCGTCCCCGCCCGCACAGGTAGGCGAGGGGGCACCCACAGTGGAGGCCTCGGCCGACGCCACCGACGGCGACTACGCGCAGTGCAAGGCGGGTGGGGAGTTGGCCGCAACGGAGGTCTACGGCGAGCGGGCCCTGCTGGTCCGCGCAGGTCTCATCCTCGGCCCGGGGGAGGACATCGGCAGGTTGCCGTGGTGGCTGCAACGGGTGGCCCGCGGCGGCGACGTGCTGGCACCCGGCCCGGCGGACCTGCCCGTGCAGTACATCGACGTGCGGGACCTGGCCGGTTGGACGCTCGACCGGGCAGCCGAAGGGGTTGGCGGCGCGTTCAACGTCATCAGTCGTAGCGGGCACACCACGATTGGCGAACTGCTGGCGTCGATCGTCGCGGTGACCGGCTCCGACGCCCGACTGCGCTGGACCGACCCGGAGTCGATCCTCGCCGCCGGGGTGGTCCCCTGGAACGACCTGCCGATCTGGATTCCGCCAGGTCACGAGTTCCGGTGGTTGCAGGAGCGCGGCGTGGAGAAGGCGTACGCGGCGGGGCTGACCTGCCGCCCGGTGGCCGACACGGTCGCCGACACCTGGCGGTGGTTACGTGCCGTCGGGTCGGTGCCGCCCCGCGCCGGACGTCCGGCCCGGGTGGCGGTGGGGCTGGACGCGGAGCGGGAGGCGGCGTTGCTCGCCTGACCGGGTGGGCCGGCGGCGCCGGTCTCAGGCCTGCACGACCGGCAGGTCCAGCACCTCGTCGACGCTCCGACGCGGAGTGGGTCGACCCGGCTGGCCGTAGCCGATCCGCAGCACCATCTGCGGCGTGCCGAACCGCCCCAGCGACAGCCGCAACTGCTCCCGCGCGGTGGGCACCTCGATCGGCTGGGACAGCATCGACACGCTGAGCCCGGCGTCGGTGGCGGTGAGCAGCAGCCGCTGCATGGCCTGGCCGGCGATCACCTGGTCCACAGCGGTGTTGCCGACCGAGCCGAGCACCCCCACCAGGGGTTCCGGCTCGAAGTCCCGCCCCGGTGCCCGGTCCCGGCTACCGAAACCGCGCGTCGGCAGCACGTCCTGCGGCTCGCCCTGCGGGCCGCCGGCTCGGACGGGCACGCCGTCCGGCGCGGGCTCCCGGCGCAGCCACGCCTCGCGTTCGGCAAGGTAGGCGGGGTCGCGTTCCAGCACCCGGTGCGCGCTGCGGGCGACCTCACCGAAGGCGGTCACCGCGCTCACCCCGATCACCAGCTCCAACCAGCACTGCTCGGCGCGGGCCGCCTCGCCGAGGCGCCACCGGACGTCGGCAGGCACCGGGTCCGGCCAGAACGGCAACCGGTTGCTGAAGCGGCGGGGGATGGCCGCGTGCAGGCTCTGCTCGGCGGGGGTGGGGCGGCGCGGCATGTCCGGCACCAGCCGGGCCAGCAGGTCCGGTTCGGCGGGGTCGGGGCGCAGCCGCACCTGGGCCGGCGTACCGGCGACGGCGAGCGCCATCCGCAGGTTGAACAGCGCTGCGCCGCAGGCGATCCGGACACCCCACCCGCTCGGGTCGGTAGCCGGCAGTCGGCGGGTCGGGTCGGCGAGCACCTCGATGCCGCCGTCGCGCAGCCGCAGCCGCCACGGCTGGGTGTTGTGCAACGACGGTGCCCGAACCGCGTCCACGGCGGCGGCCCGTAGCTGGTCCGCTGTGTAGCCGACGTCCATGGCGATGCTCCCTTCCCGGTGGGCCGACGGCGGGAAAACGCCGCGACCGCTGACACCCCTACGGTCCGCCCGTGGGGTGCCCGCTGAGCAGGGCCTTACGTCCCGATCCGGTGGGCCCGACCGACCCTGCCGGAGCCCCTTCGGACGCGCCGCACGGACGTGTTACGGCGGGTCGGGACCTTCGGCCCGTGCAGCCGGCCCTCGGCGCCTGTAGAAACGAGGGATGATCCGCGTGTTCCTCCTCGACGACCATGAGGTCGTCCGCCGTGGCCTGGCCGACCTGCTCCAGAGCAGCGGCGACATCGAGGTTGTCGGCGAGTCCGGCTCCGCGCAGGAGGCGGCCCGCCGCATTCCGGCGTTGCGGCCCGACGTGGCGATCCTCGACGCCCGCCTGCCCGACGGCAACGGCATCGACGTGTGCCGGGACGTCCGTGCCGTCGACTCGTCAATCAAGGGCCTCATCCTCACCTCGTACGAGGACGACGAGGCGCTGTTCGCGGCGATCATGGCGGGCGCGGCCGGATACGTGCTCAAGCAGATCCGCGGCACCGATCTTGTCGACGCCGTACGCCGGGTGGCGGCCGGGCAGTCGCTGCTCGACCCGGCGATCACGACCCGGGTCCTGGAGCGCATCCGCAACGGCGTCGAGGAGCCACGCGAGTTGAAGTCGCTCACCGAGCAGGAGCGGCGGATCCTGGAGTACGTGGCGCAAGGGCTGACCAACCGGGAGATCGCCGGAAAGATGTTCCTGGCCGAGAAGACTGTGAAAAACTACGTGTCCAGCGTATTGGCGAAGCTCGGCCTGGAGCGCCGCACCCAGGCGGCGGTGCTGGCCACCCGCCTGCTCGGCAAGACGCCCTGACCCGTCCGGTGCCGCTCAGCCGACCAGCACACCCCGTGCCGGTCAGTCGCGCAGCGGCACCGACCAGCACACCTCGGTGCCGTGCGGGTCGACCGGGCGGATGGTGAAGGTGCCGGCGAGGCGGTCGGCCCGTTCCCGCAGGTTGACGAGCCCGCCCCGGGCGGCGGCGGGGTCGCAGCCCACCCCGTTGTCGGTGACGGTGACGGAGACCTGGCCGTCGGCGACGCGGACGGCGACTGCCACCTGGGTGGCCTGCGCGTGGCGGACCGCGTTCGACAGTGCCTCGCGCAGCACGGCGATGAGGTCCGGGCGGATGGCGTCCGGGACGGCGCTGTCCACAGGTCCGGTCAGATCCAGGCGCGGTCGGTGGCCCAGTGACTCGGCGGCGGCCTCGACCGCCTCCCGGATCTCGGTGCGCAGCGCGGCGGACATCGGTGTACGCAGCTCGAAGATGGTCCGGCGGATGTCGCGGATGGTGGCGTCGAGATCGTCGACGGCCGCGTTGATCCGGTTGGCCACCTCCGGGCGGCCCATCGGCGCGGCGCTCTGCAATTGCAGGCCTGTGGCGAAGAGCCGCTGGATCACCACGTCGTGCAGGTCCCGGGCGATCCGCTCGCGGTCCTCCAGGACCACCAGCAGCTCCCGCTCCTCCTGACCGCGCGCCCGTTCCATTGCCAGTGCGGCCTGCCCGGCGAAGCTGCCCAGCAGTGCCACGTCCTCCTTGCTGGTGCCGCCGCCGCGTTCCGCCGGGTGGGCCACGATCAGCACGCCGTGCAGCGTCTCGGCGGTGGCCAGCGGCGAGATCGTCGCCGGGCCGGTGTGCAGCAGCGCCGGCCACGGCGCAGCGTGCGCCAGGTCGTCGACCTCGGCGTGTCGGCCCTCGGCCACCGCCGTGCCGAAGCTGGTGTCGGCGGCCGGCAGGACCGTGCCGACAAGCGCCCTGGCCTGCTCGTCGGCGCCGTCGACCACCTCCACTGTGAACTGGTTGGTGTCGGCGTCGTGCAGCAGCACCAGCGCCAGCTCCGCCTCGGCGACCTCCCGGGCCCGCCGGGCGACAAGCGTCAACGCGTCGGTGCGGCGGACCTCACCGAGCAGCACGGTGGTGATCTCGGCGGTGGCGGCCAGCCAGCGTTCCCGCCGGTGCGCCAGGGCGTACAGGCGGGCGTTCTCGATGGCCACGCCCGCGGCGGCGGCGAGCGCGACGACGATTTCCTCGTCGTCGTCGGTGAACTGCGCGCCGCCGTTCTTCTCGGCCAGGTAGAGGTTGCCGAACACCTGCTCCCGGATGAGCACCGGCACGCCCAGGAAGGTGTGCATGGGCGGGTGGTTGGCCGGGAAGCCGTAGGACAACGGGTGCTTGGTGATGTCCGGCATCCGCAACGGCCGGGGATCGTCGATGAGCAGACCGAGCACACCGCGCCCGTGCGGCAGGTCACCGATCTGCTCGTGCTGCTCCGGCGTGATGCCGTGCACGATGAAGTCGTGCAACATCCGGTCCGGACCCACCACGCCCAGCGCGCCGTACCGGGCGCCGACAAGCTCGCAGGCCGCCTGCACGATCCGTTGCAGGGTGCTGCGCAGGTCCAGGTTGGTGCCGATGCCGACCACCGCGTCCAGCAGCGCCCGCAGCCGTTCCCGGCTGGTCATCACCTCGCCGACGCGGTCCAGCATCTCCTGGAGCAGCTCGTCGAGGCGTACCCGCGACAGCGGGCTCAGCCCGAGCGACGGCGTCACCGGGACTTCCGGGCGATGCGGCGGATCGGTGCTGGTCACCCGACGATGATACGGCCGGAGGCGTCGCCGCTGTCGCGTGCCTCAGCCCAGCTCGTCGCGCACCGCTGAGGTGTCGACCACCTGGTCGGCGGGCAACCGCGGTGTGTGCGGCGGGCCGGCCACCGCCGGGTCCGCGATTCCCAACCGCAGCACGATGTACGGGTAACCGATCCCCGCGAGCATCTGACGCAGGGTCTGCCGGGTGGCCGGAACCTCCACCACCGCGCTGAGCGGCACGACCGACACGCCCAGCCGGGTGGCCGTCAGCCAGGCGGCGGAGAGCGCCTCACCGGCACGCAGCCAGCTGTCCGGCTCGTCCTCGTCGCCGTGCAGCAGCGCGTACGCCGCCGCCCGGTCGTGGCCGGGACCGACGGGCAGGCTGCCGGGGCGGCCGAAGTCGCGGCCCGGCACCGTGGTCTGCGGCGGCTGGTCGGGAAGTACGTCCGGCGGCAGGCCGGTGCCGCTTCCGGCCTGGCTGGTCCAGTACGCCAGCTCGGCGCGCAGCTCCTGGTCCTCGGCCTCGACCGTGTCGGCGCGCCCGGCGGTGGCCGCCAACTCCAGCACCTGGTCCTGGTTGAGGATCTGCAACCGGCATCCCTCGGCGGTGACCGCGCGGGTGATCTCCCCGATCGCGGCCGTCGGCACCGGCTCGTCGCTCACCGGTCGCCGGTCGGTGTGCCGCACCGACATGCACTGCACCATCCGCATGGCGTCGGGGTCGGCGCTGGTGCGGGTCAGGCCGGTGAGCCGGGCCAGCAGTTCGGGGTCGCCCGGGTCGGGCATCCGCTGCACCACAGCGCGCCAGCCCTCCGCGGCGAGTGCCAACCGTGCGTGTTGCAGGGCGGCGCCGCAGCTGATCGCGAGCAGCCGGCCCTCCGGGTCGGTGGCCGAGAGTCGCCGGTCCGCGACAGTACGCAGCTCCAGCGCCTCGGGCAGCACCCGCCAGCGCCACGGCTGAGTGTTGTGCACCGAGGGCGCGTGCCCAGCGGTCGCGGCGGCCTCCGCGAGTGCGGTGGTCAGCTGACGTTCCTGACTCATTCTCACGACCTTTCGTCTCCTACCATCGTGCCTCACCACCCGGTACCCGCGTGGCTCGCCGCCCCATCCTGTGACATGCGGAGGCGTCCCGCACGGGCCGCAGGTCCCGATCCTGTCGGGTCGTCAGGCGGTCCCGCCGGCACCCGGATGGTCCGCGTCGGGCTTGCGAAAAGTCCGGTGCACGGCCCGTGACGGTCCTGGCCTGCGACGATGCGAAGGTGAGCGCGGAGTCGACCGGATGCGTGCCGGAACAACCGGCACGACGCCGCATCCGCCGCTGGTGGGCGTGGGCGCCGCTGGTAGGGCTCACCGTCGCGGTGCTCGTGGGTGCCCTGTTGCGGCTCGCCGGCCGGGTCGGCGCGGCAGACCTGATCTGGGCGGCCGTCACGGTGGCCGCGCTGCTGCCCGCGCTCTGGTCGATGCTGCGCTCGCTGTGGCACCGGCACTTCGGCGTGGACGTGATCGCCGTCCTGGCCCTGGCCGGGGCTCTCGGGGTCGGCGAGTACCTGGCCGGTGCGGTGATCGCGGTGATGGTGGCGACCGGACGGTCGTTGGAGGCGTACGCGCAGCGCCGGGCCACCCGGGACCTGCGGGCACTGCTGGAACGCGCTCCGCGTACCGCGCGTCGCCGGGGGCCGGGCGGGGCTATCGAGGTGGTGCCGCTGGACCAGGTGGCGGTGCAGGACCGGTTGCTTGTCGGCCCAGGTGACGTGGTGCCCGTCGACGGGACCGTCGACGAACCGGTCACGCTCGACGAGTCGGTGGTGACCGGGGAGGCGCGGCTGGTCCAGCGGGCCGCCGGCGAACAGGTCGCAAGCGGTGTGGTCAACGCCGGCGCCGGGTTCGGCATGCGGGCCACGAAGAGCGCCGCCCAGAGCACGTACGCCGGGATCGTCCGGCTGGCCGAGGAGGCGACAGCCCGCAAGGCGCCGACGGTCCGGCTTGCCGACCGCTACGCCGCCGCGTTCGTGCCGTTCACGCTGGTGTTGGCCGGGTTGGCGTGGCTGCTCTCCGGCGACGTGGTCCGGGCGGTGGCGGTGCTTGTGGTGGCCACCCCCTGCCCGCTGCTGCTGGCCACCCCGATCGCGATCGTGTCCGGGCTGTCCCGGGTGGCCCGGCGCGGGGTGCTGGTCCGCGACGGTGGCGCGCTGGAACTGCTCGGCCGGGCACAGACCTTGCTCGTGGACAAGACCGGCACGCTGACGGCGGGGCGTCCGCGCGCCGCCGAGACGGTGGCCGCGCCGGGCGGCGACCGGGACGAGGTGCTGCGGCTGGCCGCCTCCGTCGAGCAGCTCTCCCCGCACGTGCTGGCCGCCGCGTTGGTGCGGCAGGCCCGCGAGCGGGGGCTGCCGTTGACCGAGCCGACCGAGGTGACCGAGGAGCCGGGCGTGGGGGTCAGCGGCCGGGTGGACGGGCGGCTGATCCGGGTCGGGCAGTTCACCGGCGAGCTGCCCGACTGGGCGGACCGGACGCGGGCCCGTACCGAGCTGACCGGCTGGTCCACGGTGTGGGTCAGCGACGACGACGGCCCGCTCGGCGCGATCCTGTTGGAGGACCCGGTACGCCCCGACGCCCGCCGGACCGTACGCCGGCTGCGCGCGGCGGGACTGCGGCGCATCGTGATGGTGACCGGCGACCGGCCGGCCACCGCCGCCCAGGTCGCCGCGGAGGTCGGCGTGGACGACATGCTCGCCCGCTGTACGCCGCAGGAGAAGGTGGCCCGCGTCCGCGCCGAGGCCGAACGGGCAGTCACCGTGATGGTCGGTGACGGGGTGAACGACGCGCCGGCGCTCGCCCAGGCGCACGTGGGCGTGGCGATGGGTGCGACAGGCGCGAGCGCCTCGGCGGACGTGGCCGACGCGGTGCTCACGGTGGACCGGCTGGACCGGCTCGCCGATGCGGTGGAGATCGCCCGGTACGCCCGCCGGATCGCCGTGCAGAGCGCCACCGTCGGGATGGGGCTGGCGGTGCTGGCGATGATCGCGGCGGCCATCGGCCGGCTGCCCCCGGTGGCGGGCGCGTTCCTCCAGGAGGGCATCGACGTGCTTGTCATCCTCAACGCGTTGCGGGCGCTCGGCGGCGGCCTGCGGCACCGGGACGTCCCACAGCCGACCCGGGAACTGCTCGCCCGCTTCGCCGCCGAACACAAGGGGGTCCGCGACGTGCTGGCCGGCCTGCGCGACACCGCCGACCTTGTCGCCACCGACCCGGCCTCGCCGAGGTGTCTGCCGGCGGTACGGGAGACGCACCGCCGGCTCACCGACGAGGTGCTGCCGCACGAGGCGGCCGAGGAGCGGCAGCTCTATCCGGCGTTGGCGGGTCCCCTGGGCAGCGGTACGGCGACCGCCACGATGAGCCGTGCGCATGTGGAGATCCGCCGCCAGGTCGACCTGCTGGGGGCGCAGCTCGCCCAGACCGCGGACGGTCGGCTGCGCCCGGACCAGGTGCCCGACCTGCTGGCCACCCTCTACGGGTTGGACGCGCTGTTGCGGCTGCACCTGGCCCAGGAAGAGGAGGAGTTCTTCTCGCTCGACCCGTCCGACCCGCAGCCCGAGCCCCGCTGAGCCGCCGGGCCGGGTGGGGATCAGCGTTCCCGGACCACGGCGACGGGGCACCCGGAGTGCTGGATGAGCTGTTGGCTGACCGAGCCGAGCAGCATCCCGGCCAGCCCGCCCCGACCCCGGCTGCCCACCACCACAAGCCGTGCGGTGCGGCTCGCCTCGATCATCATCGCCGCCGGGCTGCCCGGTACGAGGTCGACGGTGACGGCCAGCTCGGGAAACGTCTGCCGCCACGGCTCCACTGCCTGCTCCACGGCGGCCTGCTCGCCCGACACGCCGGCAGCCGCGCTCGGCCCTTCGGTCCAGGCGTGCAGCACCCGCAGCGGCACCCGCCGCTGCGCTGCCCGTTCGGCAGCGAAGCCGAGCGCCACGAGCGACTGCTCCGAGCCGTCCACGCCGACCGCTACCGGCCCGTCCGTTCCGCCGGCGGTCCCGTCGCGGACCACCACGACGGGGCACCGCGCGTGCGCGGCGACCGCCACCGCCGTCGACCCGGCCAGCAGCCCACCGAACCCGCCGTGGCCACGGCTGCCGAGCACCAGCAGTCCGGCGTCGGCCGAGCGTTCCTGCAACACCAGCGCGGGCGGGCCGTCGTACACCTCGCCGGTGACTGTCAACCCGGGATGCTGTGCCGTGGCGTCCGCCGCGGCCTTGCGGACCAGGTCGTCGACCTGTCGCCGGGCGGTGTCGTCCGGCCAGATACCGGGTGCCACGCCCGGACCGACCCAACTGGCCACTGTCAACCACTCGAAGACGTACGCCAGCCGCACCGGCTGGCCGCTGTGCTCGGCCTCCTCAAGCGCCCAGTTCACTGCCACCGAGGCGTCGGTGGAGCCGTCGTAGCCGACCAGGATCTCGGCGTCACGCACGTCGTCCTCCTCAACGATTCGTCGGGTCGGTTTCGCGGACCCAGCGCCACTCCGCCACCTGCGGATCGTCCTCGCCGTGCTCGCGGGTGTAGTCCCGGGCCGCGTGCCGGGCGTCGACCATCCGCTGGCGCAGGTGCGCGGCACGGGCGGCCAGCCCCGGCACCCGGTCGATGACGTCGATGACCAGGTGGAACCGGTCCAGGTCGTTGAGCATCACCATGTCGAACGGTGTGGTGGTGGTGCCCTCCTCCTTGTAACCGCGCACGTGCAGATTCTCGTGGTTGGTACGCCGGTAGGTGAGCCGGTGGATCAGCCACGGATAGCCGTGGTACGCGAAGATGACCGGCCGGTCCGCTGTGAAGATGGTGTCGAACTCGTTGTCCGGCAGGCCGTGCGGGTGCGCGGTGTCCGGTTGCAGGCGCATGAGGTCGACGACGTTCACCAGCCGTACCTTCAGCTCCGGCAGGTGCTTTCGCAGCAACTCGGCGGCGGCAAGCGTCTCCAGCGTGGGGACGTCGCCGCAGCAGGCGAGCACGACGTCCGGCTCGGTGCCGCTGTCGCTGCTGGCCCACTCCCAGATGCCCAGGCCACGGCGGGTGTGCTGGACGGCCTCGTCCACTGTGAGCCAGTTCGGTGCCTGCTGTTTGCCGGCCACCACCACGTTTATGTAGTGCCTGCTGCGCAGGCAGTGGTCCATCGTGGCGAGCAGTGTGTTGGCGTCCGGTGGCAGGTACACCCGCACCACCTCGGCCTTCTTGTTGACGACGTGGTCGATGAAGCCCGGGTCCTGGTGGGAGAAGCCGTTGTGGTCCTGCCGCCACACATGGCTGGAGAGCAGGTAGTTGAGCGAGGCGATCGGCTGCCGCCACGGGATCGCCCTTGTCACCTTCAGCCACTTGGCGTGCTGGTTGACCATCGAGTCGACGATGTGGATGAACGCCTCGTAGCTGGTGAACACGCCGTGCCGGCCGGTCAGCAGGTAACCCTCCAGCCAGCCCTGGCACAGATGCTCGGAGAGCACCTCCATGACCCGGCCGTCGGGCGAGAGGTGGTCGTCGCCGGGCACCGTGCCGGCCATCCACACACGGTCGGTCACCTCGAAGGCGGCGCCCAGCCGGTTGGAGGCCACCTCGTCCGGGCCGAACAGCCGGAACGTCTGCGGGTTGGCGGCGATGACGTCGCGGATCCACGGGCCGAGCACGCCGGCCGCACCGGCCATCGGCGTGCCCGGTTCCGGGACGTCCACGCCGTACGTCCGGAAGTCGGGCAGGTCGAGGTCGCGCAGCACCAGGCCGCCGTTGGTGACCGGGTTGGCGCTCATCCGCCTGTCGCCGCGCGGCGGCAGCGTCCGCAGCTCCTCCACCGGGGCGCCGGTGGCGTCGAACAGTTCCTCGGGCCGGTAGCTGCGTAGCCACTGCTCCAGCTCGGCGAGGTGCTGCGGGTTGTCGCGGACCTTCGACAGCGGCACCTGGTGGGCGCGGTAGGTGCCCTCGACCTGGGTGCCGTCGACCTCCGCCGGGCCGGTCCAGCCCTTCGGCGTACGCAGAATGATCATCGGCCAGCGGGGGCGTTCGACGGCGCCGCCCGAGCGGGCCTGACGCTGGATCGCGGCTATCGCGTCCAGCGCCTCGTCAAGCGTGGCCGCCAACATCTGGTGCACCAGGGCCGGCTCGTCGCCTGCCACCACGTACGGCTCGTAGCCCGAGCCCCGCATGAGGTCGAGCAGGTCCTCCTCGGGGATCCGGGACAGCACTGTCGGGTTGGCGATCTTGTAGCCGTTGAGGTGCAGGATGGGCAGCACCGCGCCGTCGCGCGCCGGGTTGAGGAAAACGTTGGACAGCCAGCTGCCGGCCAGCGGCCCGGTCTCCGCCTCGCCGTCACCGACCACGCAGGCCACCACGAGGTCCGGATTGTCGAACGCGGCGCCGTAGGCGTGGCTCACTGCGTACCCCAGCTCGCCGCCCTCGTGGATCGAACCCGGCACGTCCGCCGCGACATGGCTCGGGATGCCGCCGGGGAAGGAGAACTGCCGGAACAGCTGGGCCATCCCCGCCTCGTCGTACGCCACGTCGTGGTAGCGCTCGGACCAGGTGCCCTCCAGCCACGTGTTGGCCACGATCGCCGGGCCGCCGTGCCCGGGGCCGGTGATCAGCATGGCGTTGAGGTCACGTGCCACGATCACCCGGTTGAGGTGCGCGTAGATCAGGTTGAGCCCGGGGCTGGTGCCCCAGTGGCCGAGCAGCCGTGGCTTGATGTCCTCGGGGGTCAGCGGCTCGCGCAGCAGCGGGTTGCCCAGCAGGTAGATCTGCCCCACCGTGAGGTAGTTCGCGGCACGCCAGTAGGCGTCCAGCCGACGGAGTTCGTCGTCGGTGAGAGGGCGCTGCGCGTCGAGAACGGTGTCCATGATGCTGCCTCTCGGGTAGGGGCGGGCCTCCGGCTTTCAGCCTCGTCGCTGTCGATGCCTTACGTCAGGGCCGTCGGTCCCGGTTCGGGCGGGTACCCGGCCCGGCGAGCGGCACCTCGGCCAGGCCGCGTACGACGACCACGGGGGCGGGGGAGTGGTAGAGCAGGGACTGGGCCACGGCGCCCAGAATGGCTCGTCCGGGTTCGTCGCCACGGGCGGCGACAAGCACCACCTGCGCCGACCGGGACGTGTCGACAAGGACCTTCCCTGGGTCACCGCGCACGACGCGGCACTCGGTGGACACCTCCGGGTGGTGGTGGGCGTGGCGGTCCATGGCCTCGCCGAGTTGCTCGGCGACCGCGTCGGTGTCCTCGTCGGTCTCCGCCACCCGCATCGCCAGCAGGGGGGTGTCGCGTCTCGCGGCGCAGGCCAGCGCCCAGCGCAGGGCAAGGTGGGAGCTGGGTGAACCGTCCACGCCGACCAGCACCGGGCCCTGTGGCGGAGGTTCGCGGCGAACCACGAGCAGCGGGCAGCCGGCTCGCGCGGCCAACTGCACGGCAGATGTCTCGGCGGGAACGCCCTGGCCGCTGCCTGCCATCCCGCTGTCGCCGACCGCGAGCAGGAAGGCCGTCTCGGACCGGCGGATGAGGGTGGGCAGCATGGCGCCCTCGACGATCTCGGCGTTCACTGTCAGATCGGGCTCGATCCGGTGGGCGAGCTGGGCGGCCTGGGTGATCAGCTCCTCGGCCTGCTGTCGGGGTGCGGCGACGGTGTCCGCCGAGAAGGCCGCCTGCCAGTTGAAGACGTGCAGCAGGTGCAGTGCTCGGCCGTGCCCGGCGGCCTCCCGCGTGGCCTGCTCGACGACCGCGAGGTCGTGCTCCGAGCCGAGGCCGACGAGCACCTCCGCGTCGGCGGGTGCCGCCATCCGATATCACCTCCCGGGCGTCGCGCCCGGTACGACCGCGCTGTCCCTCACCGAGGGTAGTCGGGTGGCAGGGGGTGGCGGGGCGGATCGCCGTCGTTGTCCGGCGCGTCGTCAACTGAGGTTGACAACGGTGGTGGTGTCAACGTATGTTGACGGCATGAGTCAGGCGACAGAACTCGCGGCGGCGGCCGGCAGCACCGACCCACGGGTCGGCCTGCGTGCCGTCCGCGCGCTGCGCCGGCTGCTCGAGCGGCTCGAGGTGGTCCAGGTGGACAACGCCCGTCGACAGGGCTGGTCCTGGCAGGAGATCGCCGACGCGCTCGAGGTCAGCCGGCAGGCGGTGCACAAGAAGCACGCCGGGCGGCCGGCGGTCAACAAATCCTGGGAGGCGTGATGTTCGAACGGTTCACCGACCGGGCTCGCAGCGTGGTGCGGCGGGCGCTGGAGGAGGCACGGGACGAGGGCCAGCGGCCGGTCGGCACCGAGCACCTGTTGCTCGCACTGCTCGCCGACGACGCCGGTCTGGCCAGCCGGGTGCTCGCCGACGCGGGCGTACGCGCCGACGACCTCCGCGCCCGGATCAGGCAGCACACCGCTACGGGGGGCGCCGGCCTCGGCGACGCGGACGCCGCCGCCCTGCGGGAGATCGGCATCGACCTGGCGGCGATCGTCGCCCGGATCGAGCAGTCCTTCGGCCCGGACGCGCTGCGCGAGGCAGTACCGGCGCCCCGTCGTCGCTGGGGGCGCAAGCGGTACCTCGGCGGGCCGTTCTCGTCCCGGTCCAAGAAGGCGCTGGAGTTGTCACTACGTGAGGCGCTGCGGCTGCGTCACCGGCACATCGGCACCGAGCACATCCTGCTCGGGGTGCTCCGCGAGGGCGGTGGGCTGGGCGCCCTCGTGCTCACCGAGTCCGGGGTGGGCCTCGACGACCTGCGCGCCCGGGTGGAGACCGCGCTGCGGACGGCAGCCTGACCAGGTCCGGCGGCGTTTGAAACCTGTCTGTGGCACTCCCGACGCCGCCGGCTCGCCGGGTCGCTGAAGCCGCCACAGTGCTGCACACTGGCGCCGTGGATGCTGGACAGGACAGGCGGCCCTCGGGCGGCGACGGCGGGCTGCGCTCCGCCGTGGTGGTCAACCCGGTGAAGGTCGACGATCTCGACGAGCTGCGCCGCACTGTGAACGACGCCCTGGCCACCGCAGGCTGGCCCGAACCACAGTGGTTCGAGACCACCGTCGACGACCCGGGCCGGGGGCAGACCGAGCAGGCAGTCAAGGCCGGCGTCGATCTCGTCTTCGCCTGCGGCGGCGACGGCACAGTGATGTCCTGCGTCAGCGGGCTGGTCGGCACCGATGTGGCCCTCGCGGTGCTGCCGCAGGGCACCGGCAACCTGCTCGCCGCCAACCTCGGCCTCTCCACCGACCTCGCCGCCGGGATCGAGGTGGCCATCGAGCGGGGTCGGCGGCTGCTCGACGTCGGCGCCGTCGAGGACAACTACTTCACAGTGATGGCCGGCATGGGCTTCGACGCCCAGATGCTCGCCGCCACCAACGAGACCACAAAGGCCCGCATCGGCTGGCCCGCGTACGTGGTGGGCGCCGCCCGGCACCTGCGCGACCGGCCGATGCGGGTGCAGATCCGCATCGACGACCGACCGCCGGTACGCCGCCGCGCCCGCTCGGTCCTCATCGCCAACGTGGGCCGCCTACAGGGCGGCGTACACCTGCTCACCGAGGCCGAGCCCGACGACGGCTGGCTCGACGTCGCCGTCCTCACCCCGCGCAACCTGCGGCACTGGCTCGCGCTCGGCTGGGCGGTGATCCGCCGCAGTGGGCAGGTGCCACGGATGGAGGTGTTCCGCGGCCGGAAAATCGAGGTCACCAGCAACCGGGCGCAGCCCCGGGAACTGGACGGCGACCTCATCGCGCCGGGGCGGCAGCTGCGGGCCGAGGTCCGACCCCAGGCGCTGTGGCTCTGCGTTCCGCAACCCGAGGACAGCCCCGACCTGGCCGTGGACGCGCAGGGCGCCGGGGAGCGGGGCGAGCAGCTGATCGAAGAAGCGCGCCGTGAGTAGCACCCGGATCGTGCCGGAGACCCGGCTGATGGCCGACGCCGAACTGTCGGCCGACGATGCCTGGCACACGCTGCGCCGCGAGGGCGGCTGGCACCTGCTGCGCGACGCCTTCGTACGGTTCCGCTACGGCGACGGGTTCAGTCACGCCCGGGCCTTCGCGTTGCAGCTCTGTCTCGCCGTCGTGCCGTTCATGATCGCCCTCACCGGCCTGATCAGCGAGCTGGGCGGCGAGGCCAGCCGGGTCGTCGCCGACACCGTTCTGGCGCTCAGCCCCGGGCAGAGCGATCAGGTGGTCGCCGAACTGCTCGGCGAGGGCGAACGCGTCGAGGACGCCGGGGAGTTGGCCCTCACCCTCGGTCTGCTCACCGGGCTGGTCACGTTGACCACCACGATGGCCCAGATCGAACGGGGCGCCAACCGCATCTACGGCGTGGAACGGGACCGCCCGGCGCTGCGCAAGTACGTCCGCGCCTCCGTCCTGGCCGTCACCGCCGGCCTGCCCGCGCTTGCGGGTTTCCTCATCCTGGTCGCCGGTGGCGCCGTCGGCGACTCGGTACGGAAGCACTACGAGTGGGGTGCGGTCGCCAACGGCATCTGGGACGTGGTCCGCTTCCCGCTGAGCCTCGGGCTGACCGTGCTCGCCGTGGCCGTGCTGTTCCGGCATGCGCCGCGTCGACGGCAGCCCGGCCTGTCCTGGCTGTTCTTCGGCGCCGGCATCGCCACCGCCCTCTGGTGGCTGGCCAGCCTGCTGCTCGCCGCGTACGTGCGGTTCAGCGACGACTTCGGCCAGACCTACGGCGCGCTGACCGGCATGATGGCGCTGCTGCTCTGGGCCAACCTCACAGGCATGGCGCTCTTCGGTGGGCTGTCCTTCGCCGCCCAACTGGAGGCGCTGCGGATCGGCGTGCAGGAGCCCGCCCAACCCGACCTGTGGGAGCCCGAGGCGGACCGCTCCGAGCTCCTCGACACAGGCGACATGTCCGCCCTCTGACCAGCCCTCCGACCCGCCCCACGTGTACGCGCGACGCGGATCGGGTAAAGCGCCTCGCCAGGTAGACAAGGGAGGTGCGGGGTGACCGCGGTCAAAGAGGTGGCGCGGCGTCCGATCGGTCATTTCGCCGAACGGAGCATCGCGGGTCTGGTCGCCGTCACAGGCGCCGGGGTGGCCTTCGGGCTGCTGCTGTTGCTCGTACGGGCGCGGTGGAGCCCGTTGCAGGACGCCGACCACGCGGTGGCCGAGTGGTTCAACTCGCTCGTGGCGCCGCACCATCCGCTCGTCACAGTGCTCCAGGCGGTGACCGACCTGGGCGGCCGGCCGATCCTCATCTGGCTCGTCACGATCGCCGTGGTCGGGCTGCTGATCCGGCGCCAGCCCCGGCTGGCCGTCTACCTGATCATCACGGGTGTCGGTGGTCTGATCCTCGACCCGTCGCTCAAGGCGCTCGTCGGCCGGCTCCGCCCCGTGGTGGACGTGCCGATCGCCAGCGCCCCCGGCAACAGCTTCCCGAGTGGGCACGCGCTCGGCTCGTTCGTCGCGTACGGCGCGCTGCTGCTGGTGTTCCTGCCGGCGATGGCGCCCCGCTGGCGTAAGCCGGCGATCGTCGGCGTCGGCGTGCTGGTGGCGCTTATCGGGCTGACCCGGATCGCGCTGGGAGTGCACTTCGTCTCCGACGTGTTCGCCGGCTGGCTGCTGGCCGCCGCCTGGCTCGGCGTGACCGCGTACGCCTTCCGGCTGTGGCGGCGTGAGCGTGGCCGGCCGGTGCCGTCGCTGGCCGAAGGGCTGGAGCCGGAGGCAGGGCACGACATCGCCCCCGCCCCGGCCGAGGAGCACGTGCTGGCCCACCCCCGCTCGGCGGTCGCCGAACTGCTCGTCGGCTGGGTGCTCGTGTTCGGCGCGCTGTACGCCTTCGGCATGTACGTCAGCTACCACGCCAAGGGCACCTTCTTCGACACCCTCGACACGGAGGTGCCGCGCTGGTTCGCCGAGCGGCACACCGATGTGTTGACCGACGTGAGCTGGTGGTGGAGCAAGTTCGGCGACACCCACGCGATCCTGCTGATCTCGCTGGTGTTCTGCCCGCTGGTGCTCGCGGTGTGGCGCCGCTGGCGTCCGGTGCTGTTCGTGGCGCTGGCGATGATCGGCGAGCTGACTCTCTTCCTCGCCTCGGCCCGGGCTGTCGACAGGCCGCGCCCGCCGGTGGAGAACCTGGACGGGCCGATGCCCACCTCGTCGTTCCCGTCCGGGCACATCGCGGCCACGATCTGCGTGTGGCTCGCGATCACCGTCATCGTGTTTCCGCGTACCGACCGCTGGTGGCGTTGGATCTTCGTGGCGCTGGCCGTGATCGTGCCGGTCGGGGTGGCCACCTCGCGGATGTACCGGGGAATGCACCACCCGACCGACTTCATGGGCGCGATCCTGCTCTCCGCGCTCTGGATCGGACTTCTCTACTTCGTCATCCGCCCGAACGCCGACCTGAAGGAAGGCAACCAGCCGACCATCGAGTCGGAGGACGTGGACACCCTCGACGACGAGCTGGCGCGCGCCGGCCGGCCTGACTGAGCGTCCCGTGCTGCGGGTGCTGACCTGGAACATCCGCACCGGCGGTCGGGACCGTGGCGGTCCCGACCGCTTGGACCAGGTGGTCGAGGTCGTCGCCGGGCTGGCACCGGACGTGCTGGCGTTGCAGGAGTTGCGCGGCTTCGACCGGGGCGGACTCATGGCGCAGGTGGCGGGCCGGCTGGGCATGACGGCCCACCTGGCCCGATCCTGCTTCGGTCAGCCCGTGGCGGTGCTGGTCCGGCCGCCGCTGCACGTCCTGGACGCGGGCACGCTGCGCCGGCCGTTCCACCACGCCGCAGCCCGCGTCGTGGTGGCCACCTCGGCCGGCCCGCTGACGGTGCTCGGCACCCACCTCTACCCGTACTCCGGGGGGCGCCGGCGGATGGAGGTCGACTGGCTGGTGGCGGCGGCGCGACGCGCTCCGGGGTCGCTGACGCTCGTCGCCGGTGACCTCAACTCGCTCGACCCGACCGTCGACCACACCGCACGCCTGGCCGGGCTGCCCGACCTCTACCGGAGACGGCACCTGCGGCGTGGCGGCGGTGCCGTGGACACTCGCGCCGTCGCCCGGTTGCTGGCCGCCGGGCTTGTCGACCTGTGGCCCGCCTCTGCCGACGGCGCGCCGGAGGCCGACGGTCTGACAGTGCCCACCCGCTTCGGCGGGGCAGAGTTCGCCGGGATGCGACTGGACTACCTGTTCGGCACCCCGGAGGTGGCCGCTCGGGTGCGTGAGTGCCGGGTGGTTCGCGGCGGGGTGGCCGACACCGCCTCCGACCACTATCCGCTGCTGGCCGAGCTGGCACTGGACCCGGCACCCCACTGACCGGCGGCGCGACCCGGATTTCCGCTGTGGCATCGACCGGTTACCGTGCCCACCGTGAACGACCGCCACGGCGATCCGCCATTCGGCCACAGGAGAGACTCCTATGTGACCGGTCCGGCAGGACTCCCGCCCGATCCTTTCGTGGCGGAGCCGGCCGCCGTCGAGCTTTCGCCTGTCGCGGCCGTCGCGCGCGGTGTGGCGCTGATCGTGGTGCTTCCGGTACGCCTGCTCTGGGAGCTGATCGCGGCCTCCGGCCGGCTCCTGCAACGCCACGTTCTCGACCCGACAGGTCGCTTCCTGCACCGCTGGCTGCTGGCGCCGCTGGCCTGGGCGCTGCGTACCCTGCTCTGGCTGCCGCTGGTCTGGGCGGGGCGCACGCTGGTCTGGCTGCCGCTGGTCTGGCTGGGGCGGGGCCTCGCGTGGAGTGCCCGCGTGCTGGTCTGGGTGCCCCTCGTGGCGCTCGGCGGCCTGCTGGTGGCGGTGGCGCTTGCGGCCGCGCGGGGGATGCGCTGGCTGGTGTGGGAGCCGCTGGTGTGGCTGGGGCGCGTGGTGATCCGCCCGCCGCTGGTCTGGTCGGGCCGCGCGGTGCGCTGGCTCGTCGACCGGGGCGTGGTCCGGCCGCTGCGGTGGCTGGGCGCGGTGCTCGCTCCCCTGGGCCGGCAGCTGTGGCAGGGGTTCGGGGTGCTCGTCGGTGCGGTGGCCGCCGCGCTGACCTGGCTGGGCCGGTGGTGTTGGTGGGCCATCCGGGGCGTCGGCCTGCTGATCGTCGCCGCGGTGCTCGGCGCGTGGCGGACAGCCGGATGGCTGCTACGGCAGCTCCACCGGCTGCTGCTGCGTCCGCTCGGGCGTGCGCTGCGCTGGGTGTGGCGGCACACAGTCGTCCCGCTGCTGCAAGGTGTGCGGTGGGTCTGGTCGGTGACCGTCGTGCCGGTGGCGCGTGGCGTGCGGGCGCTCTGGCGGGCCACTGTGACGCCGGTGGCCCGGTGGATCCGCCGATCGGTCCTCGATCCGGCCCGGCTTGCCACCCGCGAGGTGTTCAGCGCCCTGGGTCTGCGCCGCTGACCAACCGCTCAGAGCACCACGTTGAGCAGCACCGTGAGCACCACCGAGGCGAGGATCGAGAAGAGGACCATCAGCAGGCAGCCGAGGCCACCGCCGAGGGGCCGGATTTCCGTGTTGCCGAAGCGCATGGGTTCACCTTGTCGTCAGAGTGGGGGTTGCGTCGTCAGAGCGGGGGCGAGCAGGTGGCGGATCGCGTCGGCGACCGCCGTCGGGGCGGTGGTGGCCACGTTGTGCGCGGCACCAGGGACGACCACCAGGTCGGCGCCGGCCAGCCGGGCCGCCTGAGCCCGCCACCCCGCCGGTACCACCGGATCCCGGGCACCGGCGACGACGAGGGTCGGCGCGGTGATCCGTACCAGGTCGGCCTCGACGGCGTTGCGGGCCGAGTGCGACAGCGACGCGAAGACCCGCCAGGGCCGGGCGTTCCACACGTCGCGTACCAGGATCGGCGCCTGTAGCGGCGCCTCGCGCGAGGTGTCCACAAGCCACCTGCCGAACAGCGCCCGGCGGGACCGTGCCGCCGGGTCACTTGTCGGCGAGGCGAGCACCAGCGCGCGTACGGACCCGGGGTCGCTCGCGGCGAGCGCGGCGGCCACCTCAGCGCCGAAGGAGTGCCCGAGCAGGCAGACCGCCGGCAGCCGGTACGCGGCCAGCCAGGAGGCTAGGTGCTCGGCGTGCCGCCGTACGTCGTAGGCGCGCCGGGGGCGTTCGGTGAGCCCGAATCCGGGCAGGTCCGGCACGTACACCGGATGGGTGGCGGCAAGCGCGACAGCCAGCGGGGTGAGGTAGCGGTGCGAGACCGCCAGCCCGTGCACAAGCACCACTGGCGGTGCGCCGGTGCCCGGGTCGCAGCCGCGCCTTGTGTGCGTGCGTAACCCGTCGACGAGCCGCCATTCGCTTGTCAGCCCGGCGGCCGGCCGGGGCGCGGCGAGCGCCAGCCGGAGTTCCGCCCGACCGAATCGACCGGTGGGGGTCGTTCTCACAGCGCCCGCAGGCGGGGCAGCAACTGCTCCTGCGCCCAGTCCAGGAACATCGGCTGGGTCTCGCCGCCGACCTGGATGATCGCCACGTGGGTGAAGCCCGCGTCGACGAACTTGCGGAACGCCTCGACGTGCGCGTCGACGTCCGGGCCGCAGGAGACGCCCTCGGCGACGTCCTCCTCCCTGACGAACTGGGTGGCGGCGGCGAAGGACTCCGGCCCCGGCAGGTCGGCGTTGACCTTCCAACCCAGCCCGAACCAGCGGAACTGGTCGTGCACGATCTTGCGGCACTCCGCCTCGTCCGGGCCGTAGCAGATGGCCACCTGCCCGTAGCGGGGCTGGCCCGCGCCACCGGCGTCGTCGTACATCTCGATGAGGTGCCGGTCGGGCTCGGTGGAGACCAGGCCGTTGCCGTATTCGGCGGCCAGGGTGGCGGACTGCCTGCCGGAGGCGGCGATCGCCATCGGCACGGGCCGCTCGGGGCGGTCCCAGACGTAGGCGTCGGGTACGTCGAAGTGGTTGCCGGAGAAGGTGAGCGTCTCGCCGTTGAGCAGCGGCCGGATGATCTGCAACGCCTCCTCGAACATCTCGTGCCGCTGCTGCACGTGCGGCCAGCCGCCCACGACATGCTCGTTGAGGTTCTCGCCGGCGCCCAGACCGAGGGTGAACCGCCCGTCCGAGAGCGCCCCGATGGTGCTTGCCTTCTGCGCGACCACTGCCGGGTGGTAGCGGCGGATCGGGCAGGTCACGAACGACATCAGCTCCGCGCGGGAGGTGGCGTGGGCGACCGCGCCGAGCACCGACCAGGCGTACGGGGAGTGGCCCTGTTCGTCCAGCCAGGGGTAGTAGTGGTCGGAGATCACCAGCTGGTCGAAGCCGGCGGCCTCGGCGCGTACCGCGTGGTCGACCAGTTGCTTCGGACCGGCCTGCTCGCACATCAGGGTGTAGCCGACGCTCACCATCCTGGTATCTCCTTCCCACCGCCCGGATCGTCCGGGGATACCCAGGGCAGCAGAGCTCAACCCTCCCGTCCGGTTCGTAAGACGCGATGTGCGATCGATGGCGGGTCCACCCACCAGTCAATTAACCGGTTAAGTGCTGTGGCCCGGAGCGCCTGGGCGCTGGACTGCGCGCAGCGCAGCGACCCGCGTCAGCGTGGGCGTCACCGCTGTCCGCGCCTCTGGCCGGTGCACTGAACCGATTGCGGCAAACGATCCATCGCCCTACGCTGATGTCTGCGCCGACGCGAGCCGGGCGCGGCTGCCGGGCTGCAGCTGCCAACCCCTGTCACGTCCCACCCCTGTCGGGCACCGGGGGTCCTCCCTGAGGAATGCCATGAAAACTCGACTCTCCGCCGCCGGTGCGGCACTGCTCGCGCTGCTCGTCGCCGTGCTGGCGTTCGGGCAGCCGGCGCACGCCGCCACCGGCTTCACCGTCTCGGGCGGCAAGCTCTACGACGCCAACGGCACCGAATTCATCATGCGCGGGGTCAACCACGCGCACACCTGGTACCCGCAGCAGACCAGGGCGTTCGCCGACGTCAAGGCGCTCGGCGCGAACACCGTGCGGGTGGTGCTCTCCAGCGGCGACAGGTGGACCCGCAACACCAACGCCGACGTCGCAAACGTCATCTCCACGTGCAAGGGCAATCGGCTGATCTGCGTGCTGGAGGTGCACGACACCACCGGGTACGGCGAGCAGAGCGGGGCCATCACCCTCGACCGTGCCGTCGACTACTGGATCAGCCTCGCCGACGTCCTCGCCGGCCAGGAGAAGTTCGTCATCGTCAACATCGGCAACGAGCCGTACGGCAACCAGAACTACGCCTCCTGGGCCACCGACAACGCCAACGCGATCAAGCGGCTCCGCGCTACCGGGCTGGCCCACACCATCATGGTGGACGCCCCGAACTGGGGGCAGGACTGGTCGTTCACCATGCGCGACAACGCCGCCTCGGTGTTCGCCGCCGACCCGGCCCGCAACACCGTGTTCTCCATCCACATGTACGGCGTCTTCGACACCGCCGCGGAGATCACCGACTATCTGGGCCGGTTCCGAGCGGCAGGGCTGCCGATCGTGGTGGGCGAGTTCGGCTTCAACCACTCCGACGGTGACCCCGACGAGGACACCATCCTCTCCTACAGCCAGGCCAACGGGATCGGCTGGCTGGGCTGGTCGTGGAGCGGCAACGGTGGCGGCGTGGAGTACCTCGACATGGCCACCTCCTTCAACCCGGCGAGCCTCACCACCTGGGGCGAGCGGATCTTCAACGGCGCCAACGGCATCCGGCAGACCTCCCGGCAGGCGAGCATCTACGACAGCCTGCCGCCGCCGACGACCCCGCCGCCCACCACTCCGCCGCCGACGACGCCTCCGCCCACGACCCCGCCGCCCACGACGCCTCCGCCCGCCGGTGGCTGCACCGCGGCGTACGCGATCACCAACCAGTGGCAGGGCGGCTTCCAGGGTGAGGTACAGGTGACCGCCGGCACCGCCGCGATCACCGGCTGGACCGTGCGGTGGACCTTCGCCAACGGCCAGAGCGTCACCCAGTCCTGGAACGCCACTGTGACAAGCAGCGGCACCACAGTGACCGCCCGCAACGTGGACTACAACGGCCGGTTGGCGGCCGGGGCCAGCGCCAGCTTCGGCTTCATCGGCGGCTGGACCGGCACCAACGCCAAGCCGGAGGTGACCTGCACGGCGAGCTGACCGACGGCCGGTGGCCGGGTCTCGCATCGGGCCCGGCCACCCGGCCGCCCCGCGGTCAGTGCTCGCCGGTCAGGTTCACGACGACCACGCCGGCGATGATCAACGCGATGCGCATCGGCGCGACCGGCCGGCCCGGGGCGGCGGTCACGCCCGCGCGACCCGGCGAGCCGGAGCCGCCCCCGAACTGGGAGGGCGACCCCGACGCGACGGGCGCCGCGGCTCGGTTCCCGGTGACTACGGGGCGAGGGCGAAATCGGCCACCACACCGTTGTGATCGGAGTTGGTTCCGCCGACGATGGCATAGTCGATCATCCACATCACGCGCAGTTCCTCGACACGCTTCCAGAAGTAGATGTAGTCGATGTGTCGGTTGCCGTGCGTGCCGTTGCCCTTCTCGCCGTAGAGGTTGTAGCAGGAACGCAAATTGGGCACCTCGTTGGCCTCGAAGACCCGCCACGGGAACTTCGCGTACCCGTATGCCCGGTCGGCGCTGAAGTCGACGTTCAGGTCGCCGCTGACGATGACCTGGCCGGTGTCCTTCTTGTCGGCCGCCAGGTTCTTCAGTGCCCGGAATTGCTGCTCGGCACAGTCGGTGCGGGGCAGGTTCTCGGGCCGCCCGTTGCTCTCGATGCCGGCGTTGGCGTGCGCGTTGATGTGGTAGACGTTGCGCCCGGTCTGCTTGTGCCGATACTTGACCCAGTTGTTGTACCGGGCGGGCGGCACGTCACCCGGCCCGTTCGTGTCGCACACGAAGTTCGATCCCTTGTCGACCACGTCGAACATGCTCTTCCTGGCCAGCAGCGCCTCGTTCGCCGCCTGGACCGGCTCGGGCGCGTACAGCCACCAGCCGTTGTCGGCGGCCCAGTCCTGCAGGTACGCCTTGCGGTTGCCGACCTCGTTGAGACCGACCAGGTCCGCCCGAGAGGTGATCAGTTGCAGGTCCTGGGCGAACTGCGCCTGGGTGAGTGCGTTGAGGATGTTGAGCGTCGCCGCCCTGAAGGTCGAGTTCGCCGCGGCGGCCGGAGCGCCGGGCAGCAAGCTCACCAGCAACACGGCCGCGCCGACGACGGCGCCTGCGCCTCGCGCTGACCAGCGTCTTCCACCTTGCATGGGCACTCCCTCCACGATGCCGGCAGTCGACATGGCTGCTACACGGCGGTGAAGGATATTATCCGAACAGAGGAATTGACGGAAGGTTTCCTACGGTCATTCGAAGAAATTTTCGTATAGTCGATACTAAATGAAGAATCTTGACAGGCGCGGGGCACGCGGGCACGCTCGGCGCTGCCCTTCCGATTCGCCATCCCCTCACCTGTCACGCCAAGGAGATCCCGTGCGTCCGCGAACTTTCTGGCGACCCGTGCTGGCCGCCGCCGTGACGGCGCTCGCCGTCGTCGGCTCCGCCCCCGCGCCCGCCGCAGCAGCCACCCCACGACCGGTGTACGCGCTGTCCGACAAAAGCCTCGCCGACCCCGGAGTGGTGCGGCACAACGACGACTTCTTCGCCTTCACCACCGGCGACGGGGCTCCGGTCTACCGAGGTGGCACGGCCTCGGGGCCGTGGACCGAAATCGGCCCGGCCCTCGGCTCGGTGCCGGACTGGGCCGAGAACGGCAATGTGTGGGCGCCCGACGCGGTGCAGACCTCCGCCGGATGGGTGCTCTACTACTCGTTGCCCGCCAAGGGCATGAACGACAGGCAGCGGTGCATCGGTGCCGCCATCTCCTCCGATGTCAGCGGCCCGTACACACCGGTGGGTGCCGCGCCCCTGATCTGCCCGGGAGGCGCGCACAACGCCGACGACGCGGTGCCGGGGCGGCCGGTCGCCGGCGCTGGCGTCATCGATCCGTCACCGTTCGTCGACGCCGACGGCCGACGCTTCGTGCTCTACAAGACGCAGCAGACACCGTCCTCGATCCGGATGCTCCGGGTCAACGACGGCGGCACCCGCTGGGTCGGCAACGCCAGCGGGGAGCTGACCCGCAGCGGCGGCATCATCGAGAATCCGGTGCTGCGGCAGCGCGGCGCCACGTTCGTGCTGTTCGCCTCCCGGTACGCCTTCAACAACTGCAGCTACGCCACCGTCTATCTCACCTCCACCGACCGGTGGGACTTCCACGGCAAGGCGGAGCGCCCGCTGCTCACCACCGCCGGTACCGGGATCTGCGGCCCGGGAGGCGCGGACCTGGTCCCGGCCCTGGTGGAAGACGAACAGCGGATCTTCCTGCACGGGTGGGTCTGCGACGGCAACGCCCCGTGCCGACCGAAGGCCGACGGTTCGCTGCCCTCCGACCCCCGCCGTGCGCTCTACGCCGCGATCTTCCGCTGGGACGGCGCGACACCCCGCGTCGGCGCGTTCCTCTGATCTGACGCCGGCCCGGGCCCGGCGCCGTGACGGCGGCGACGGGCCCGGACGCGGCGGCTCCGGGCTCCGGGCCGGGTCGACGCAGGGCTCGCCGCGCGGCCTGCCGAGCCGGCAGCGCCCGGGTGCGTCGTCGACCCGGACGGCGACCCGGGGACGTCGCGGTTCAGCAGTTGTTGGTGCTCTTCTGGTTGGCCTTGCGGCCGTCGGACCAGGTGACGCCCTGGACGACCGCGACCACGACGCTTCCGTTGTGGATCTGCTCGTAGTGCAGGTGTGGGCTCAGGTTGTACTTCGCCGAGGTGGCCCCGACCCGGCCGATGACGGTGCCGCGCTTCACGGTGGCCCCCTTGGCCACGGCACGCGAGTCCAGATGGGCGTACCGGGTGCGCCAGCCGCCGCCGTGTCCGATGACGATGGTGTTCCCGTAGCCGGAGGTCGTCGAGTAGTACGACTCCAGCACGGTGCCCGCGGCGCTGGCGACCGTCCGGCGACGGAGGTCGTCAGGGGCGCCGCTGGCGCTGTAGTGATTCCAGTCGATCGCGTGGGCGGGGCTGTGCCCGTTCCAGTTGTTGCCCTGCCAGGTCTGGCCGCACAGGAACGGCATCCGGAAGCCGGGCCGGGCCGCCTGCGCGGGCTGTGGCAGCAGAGGAACAGCAGAGGGCCCGGCCACCCGGCCGACCCGCGGTCAGTGCTCGCCGGTCAGGTTTACGATGACCACCCCGGCGATGATCAACGCGATGCCGGTGAGTTTGACCAACCCGATCGACTCGCCCAGGAACACCGCGCCGATCGCCACGATGGCCGCGGTGCCCAGACCCGACCAGAGGGCGTACGCGACACCGACCGGTATCTCCTTGACGGCCTGCGCCAACAGGAGAAACGCAAGCAGGTAGCCACCGACGCAGGCCACTGTGGGCCAGAGCCGGCTGAACCCGGCGGTGGACTTGAGCAGGCTGGTCGCCACCACCTCGGCGGCGATGGCAATCCCCAGCAGCACGTACGCCATGCGTCCCCTAGCTCTCGATGGTCTTCGCGACTGATCCATCCCCGGTCTCGACGGCGAGTCGGGCGGCCCTCATGGTGAGGTAGCGCTGCTCTGGCAGGCTGTTCGTGCGCGCGGCGGCGGCCCGGTAGTCGGCTATCGCCCGGTTCCGGTCGCCGGCCATCTCGTGCAGGTGCGCGCGGGCGGCGGGCAGGCGGTGGCGCCCGGCCAGCCGGGGGTCGTCGGCCAGAGCGTCGAGAGCGGCGAGACCCACCGCCGGGCCGTACACCATGGCTGCCGCCACGGCCCGGTTGAGGGCGACCACCGGGCTGGCGGCGAGCCGTTCCAACACCTCGTAGAGCGCCAGGATCTGCGGCCAGTCGGTCGCGTCGGTGCTCGGCGCCTCGTCGTGCAGCGCGGCGATGGCGGCCTGCACCTGGTACGGGCCGAGCGGCCCGCGCGGCAGGGCCCCGGTAACCAGCGTGACGCCCTCGGCGATCGCCGCCGCGTCCCAGCGGCTGCGATCCTGGTCGGTGAGCGAGATCAGTTCCCCGGAGGGTCCGGTACGCGCCGCGCTGCGCGCCTCGGTGAGCAGCATCAGCGCCAGCAGTCCGGCGGATTCACTGTCGGCGGGCAGCTGGGCGTGCAGGACGCGGGTCAACCGGATGGCTTCTCCGGCCAGGTCGACCCGGCGCAGGTCCGGGCCGGCGGTGCTGGTGTGCCCCTCGGTGAAGATCAGGTAGAGCACCTGCCGCACCGCTGCCAGCCGCTCGGCTCGCTCGGCGGGCTCGGGCATCCGGAACGGCAACCCGGAGGAGCGGATGCGCTGCTTGGCCCGGCTGATTCGCTGAGCCATGGTGGCCTCGGGCACGAGAAGGGCGCGGGCGATCTCGGCGGTGCTCAGCCCGCCGACCGCGCGCAGGGTCAGCGCGACGGCCGACGCCGGGGCGAGCGCCGGATGGCAGCAGAGGAACAGCAGCACCAGGGTGTCGTCGCGTTCGGCGGTCAACTCCTCGTCCGCGGCTGGTGCGTGCTGCCGATCGTCCGGGTCCCGGCGGGCCACCAGGTCCTCCCGGCGGCGTCGGGCCTGCTCGCCGCGGACCAACTCGATCATTCGGCGGTAGCCGACCTGGATCAGCCAGCCACGCGGGTTGGCCGGCAGCCCGTCGACCGGCCACTGGGTCGCGGCGGCCACCATCGCCTCCTGCATCGCGTCCTCTGCGGCGGCGAAGTCACCGAACCGGCGGGTGAGCACGCCGAGGACCTGCGGCGCCAACTCGCGCAGCAGGTCCTCGATGCGGGGATCGGTGCTCAGCCCTCACACCTCCTCAGGCGGCGCGGACATCACCGGGTGCACCTCGATCGGCATGTTCAGCGGCCGGCCGCCGGGGCCGGGTGCGGTGGAGATGTACGCGGCCAGCTCCACGGCCCGCTGCGGGCTGTCGCAGTCGACGATCCAGAACCCGGCGAGGAACTCCTTCGTCTCGGCGAACGGCCCCTCGGTGACCAGCGGGGTCCCGTCGTCGCCAGCACGGACGATCCGGACCTGCTGGGGGCCGCCGAGGCCCTGCCCGTCGACCCACTCACCGGAGGCGGTGAGCTTGCCGTTGACCTCGCCCATGAACGCGATGTGGGCTTGGATCTCCGCCGGGCTCCAGGTGTCGATGCTGGGGAAGTCGGCCCCGGCGACGCTGAACTGCATCAACAGCATGTACTTCATCGTTTGCTCCTCACGCCTGCGCACCGGTCGTCGGTGCTTTCACCCTGAGGTAGAAGCAGGCGACGTCGTTCTCGACACCCCGGCGGAAAATTCACGGAATCAGTCGACGGCGTCGACCTCCAGCACGAGACTCTGCTCGGCCGGGTCGCCCGCTCCGCCGGGTCGCCCGCTCCGCCGGGTCGCCTGCGGCCCGCGCCAGCCGCCTGCCGAGCACCGACGCGCCACGCCCGCTCTAGGGAATCTTTATGTCTGGGGGGCGGTCTAGTCTGACCGCCATGAGTTTCGGTCTTGTTCTGCTACCCGATCCCATCGGACCGTCCTCATTGGAGGCATCGGGTGGCGAACGGGAGAACACGGGCGAGCCGTCGGACCCGCAGGCGTGGGACGCCATCGTCGCCGGCGTACGGGACATCCTCGGTGAGGTGGTCCTGGGCCAGGACGGCCCGACCCGCACGCTGATCCACCAGCCGAGCGGCATCATCGTGCGCCACCGGTCCGGCGAGGCGGCCGTCGATCTGCCGTGCTGGCCGGACCACGAGACGGACGCCACGTGGCTCGTCGAAGCCGTGTACCGGATCGGACACGTCGTGGAGGATGCGACGGGCCTCGTCGCCTACGCCCCGCAACTGGGCGTGCCGCTGACCGAAGCCGAGTCCAGAGTCGACGACGCCCTCGACGCGCTTACCGAAAGCGACTTGACGTGCGTATGGCCACGCGACGGTTTCGCGGTCTACTTCACCGGGACCGCCACCCTCGCCGACGCCGCGCAGTGCCTGAAGCGCATGGTGGTGGCCGAGGAGAGCGACCGGTTGACCGTGCAGGGGCCCGAAAGTCCACCGATGGAGGTGACCTTCGCTGCGGGGCCAGGGATCTCCCACGAGGCAGCCTTCTTCGCCAAGAAATCCGGAACCCCCGAGATGGCCACCCACGATCGCCGGTTCCTGGTCACCTTCGACGATTTCGAGGAGGTGATCGATGAGATGAACACCCTGATCGACGTGTCCCTGCACCTCCAGGACATCACCAGAGGTTACGTGGTCCGCTCCTGGAACCGCGAGGTGTCGCCGCCGTTCGACGAGGACCCGACGGACGGCAGCTGACGGCCCGGCACTCGATCGAGCCCGCCCCCGCCCCCACCTCCGCGATCTTGCAGTTTGTGTCGCGGATATGAGGCTTTGGTGCCGAAAGTCGAGGCAGAAAGTGCAAGATCGACGAGGGCGGGGGCGGGGGTTCAGCTTGCGGCGGGGGTGACCTCTAGGACGAGGCTTTGTTCCGGGTGCAGCGCCGGTAGTTGTACTCCGATCCGGGCCAGCGCTGCCCCGCTGAGCGTGACACCTGCGTCCACCCAGGTGGGCGGGCGGAGGTCGATGGCGGCCGGGGCCGGGACGTCCGGCACGGGGCGGACCAGGTAACGGCGGGCCGGGTCCAGGCCGGGCAGCCGGACCGCGCCCGGGACCTGCGCCACCGAGGTGGCAAGCCGCGCCACCGCGTACACCGCTCGGGTCTTGTCGTGGGCGACCACGCCGTGCGCCCAGACGGCCGGGTCCGGGTGGTCGACCCGGACCACCCGGCCGGTGTGCAGCAGCGGGCGTAGCCGCTTGTGCAGCGCCACCCAGGCGGCCAGCTCGGCCTGGTCGGCCTCGCTGATCGACGTGATGTCCCACTCGATGCCGGAGTGGCCGAACAGCGCTGTGGCGGCCCGGAACCCGAGGTCGTGCACCCGGTGCGTGGTGTGTGAACGGTCCGGACCGATGTGCGTGCCGACCAGCTCCGGTGGCAGCAGCAGGCCGGTCCACCGCTGGATGCTGAGCCGTTCCAGGGCGTCGTTGCAGTCGCTGGCCCAGACCCGGTCGGTACGGGCCAGGATGGCCAGATCCACGCGGGCGCCACCTGACGAACAGCTCTCGATCTCCACGTCGGGGTGTCGGCTGCGCAGCTCGTCCAGGAGCCGGTAGACCGCCACTGTCTGCCCGTGCACCCCCGGACGGCCGTCGTGCCCCGCCTCGGTGAGATCCCGGTTGTGGTCCCACTTGAGGTAACCGATGCCGGGATGCGCGGTGAGCAGCGCGTCGAGGCGTTCCAGCAGATAGTCGTACGCCTCGGGGCGGCCCAGGTCGAGCACCTGCTGGTTTCGCCAGGCCGGCGGCAGCCGCCCCGGCACTGCCAGCAGCCAGTCGGCGTGCGCGCGGAACAGGTCGGAGTTCGGGTTGACCATCTCCGGTTCCACCCAGAGGCCGAACTGGAGCCCTCGACCTGTCACGTGGTCGATGAGCGGTTGCAGGCCGTCCGGCCACACGTCCTCGTCGACGTACCAGTCGCCGAGCCCGGCGGTGTCGTCGCGCCGTCCCCGGAACCAGCCGTCGTCGAGCACGAACCGCTCCACCCCGATCTGCGCGGCCCGGTCGGCGAGCGCACGCAGCCGGTCGAGGTCGTGGTCGAAGTAGACGGCCTCCCAGACGTTGAGGGTCACCGGGCGGGGGGAGCGCGGATGCCCGGGTCGTTCCCGTAGGTGGGTGTGCAGCACGTCGCTGAGACCGTCCAGCCCGGCGTCGGACCACACCGCGTAGAGCAGGGGAGTGGTGTAGGACTCGCCGGGGGCGAGCCGGATCTCGCCGGGGGCCAGCAGTTCACCGCCGCCGATCGTCGACACACCGGTGGGGTGACGCTCGGCGAATGCGACGTGGTCACCGCTCCACGCGGTGTGCACCGCCCACACCTCGCCGTCACCGAAGCCGAATCCGGCGGTGCCGGCGATCAGCAGCAGTGTGGCGTCGTGCCCGGTGCGCCCGTGCCGCCCCTCGCGAACCCAGCTGCCGTACTGCCACGGGTGCCGCTGAGGGGACCGCTCCCGGCACCACCGGCCGGTCAGGTCGAGCAGTTCGGTGGCGACCGCCGGCACCGGCAGCACCGGCGTCAGCTCCCGCAGCTCGTACGCGCCGTCGCCGTCGTTGCGCAGCACGTGCCGCACGGTCAGCAGGCCGTGCGGGTCCAGCGTGATCTCGATGGTCAGCGACAGGCCGGCGGCCGGGTCCGACGCCCGTACGGTCAGCCCCGCCGGACCCGCACCGGTGTCGTCCACGTCCAACCCGTCGAGGTGGAACGCTGTCGACCAGTCCCGTCCGTCGCGGTGCCCGGCCAGCCCCGGCCGGCCGCTCCAGCCGGCGCTCGGTTCGGGCAGCAGCGACAGCACCGGAGGCTCGTCGAAGCTGCTCGGCACCACCGGCGGTACTGTCGCGTCCACGAGGTGCCGCAGCTCGTCGTCGTCGAGGTCGCCGACGTCGCCACCCCAGTGCACGACCCGGGGCAGCCCCGGGCCGCGTGCGTCGAGCACCAGGCTGGTCCGCGCGCGGCGCAGCTGCAGGATCGTCATCCTTTGGAAGCTCCCAGGGTCAGGCCCCGGACGAAGTGTCGCTGGAGCATGAAGAAGATGACAAGGGTGGGGATCGCGACGAGCACGCTGCCCGCCGAGACCAGGTTGTTGTCGGTGAAGAACTGGCCGCGCAGGTTGTTGAGCGAGCTGGTGACGGGGAACTTGTCGCCGGTACGCATCAGCACTGTGGCCCAGAAGAACTCGTTGTAGATCCAGGTCACCTCCAGCGTGGCCAGCGCGGCCAGGGCCGGCCGGCACAGCGGCATGGTCACCTGCCAGTACTGCCGCCAGACACTCGCCCCGTCGACCATCGCCGCCTCATACAGGTCGCGGGGCAGCGCCTTCATGTAATTGCTGAGCACGAAGACGCAGAACCCGCACTGGAACGCCACGTTGATCAGGATCAGACCCCAGTAGCTGTCGTAGAGCAGTTCGGAGTCGCTCATGAACTCCGGCAGCGGCACCTCGGTGTAGAGGCGGAACAGCGGGATCAGCAGCGCCTGCTGCGGCAGCAGATTGGCGGCGGTGAACACGCCGAGCAGGATGAGATTGAGTTTCCAGCTGAACCGGGCGATGACGAACGCCACGCAGGAGGCGAGGAAGAGCGTCAGCAGCACCGCCGGCACGGTGATGTACACCGAGTTGAGGAAGTGCTGGCCGAACTCGGCCGTCCGCCAGGCGGTCACGTAGTTGTCGAAGGTCCAGCCTCCGAACGAGACGTAGCCGTTGGCGGCTGTGTACTCGTAGGAGCGCAGCGACGTCAGCACCGCCCAGGCGATCGGGAAGAGCCAGATCAGCGAGACGGCGATGAGGAAGCCGTGCAGCAGCAGCCGCAGTGGGGTGAGCCTGCGGCGGGGGGCCGGGGCGTCGGCGTCGGCCTCGCCTCCCGTACGCCGGGTCGCGGTCGCGGTGCTCATTGGCGGTTCTCCCTCATCACGGTCGCCAGGTAGATGGTGATGAAGACAAGTGAGACGACGAGCATGATGGTCGCCAGCGCCGAGCCGAAGCCGATCCGGCTCGCCTCACCCACGACGTTCTGGGTGACCAGCGCGGAGATCAACTCCAATCCGTTGCGGCCCTTGTTGACCACCCAGACCAGGTCGAACGCGCGCAGCGACTCGATCACCGTCACCACAAGCACGATGACGTTGATCGGACGCAGCACCGGGAACACCACCCGGAAGAACGTGCGGCTCTCCGAGGCGCCGTCGACTGCGGCGGCCTCCCGCAGCGACGGGTCGACGCCCTTCAACCCGGCCAGGTACAGCAGCATGATGTAGCCGACGTGCCGCCAGCCGGAGGCGATCATGACGGCCCAGATGTTGACGTTCGAGTCGCCGTACCAGTCGATGCTGCTGCCGAAGACGGCGTTGATCAGCCCCTGGTCGCGGGAGTAGAGCAGCTGCCAGACGAAGCCGATCAGGGCCAGCGAGAGCACCACGGGCAGGTAGAGCGCGGTCTGGTAGAACCGGCTGCCCTTCAGCTCCTTGTCGAGCAGGACGGCCAGGAACATGCCGAACGGGGTGGCCACCAGGAACAGCACCGCAAGCCAGAGCAGGTTGTTCTGGATCGCCGGCACGAACGGCGGGTAGATGTTCACCACGTCGCTGTAGTTACGCGCGCCGACGAACTCGATTTCGTTGAGAGGGCCGATGCCGTCCCAGTTGGTGCCGGAGAGCACCACTGTGGCCGCCGCCGGCAGCCAGACGAAGGCGGTGACGAGCAGCAGCGGGACGAGCACCATCAGCGTGATGACCACGCGGTCGGTGCGGGACAGGAGCCGTAGCCGCCTGCGACGACCACCAGTGGTGGGGGTCGCCGCAGGCGGCGGCACGGCGCGATCCGCTTGGATCAGGGGCAGGTCGGACATCTGTCCTCCCCTTTCCGCCGTCAGTCAGTGAAGATCGACTTCTTCTGGTTCTCGATGGACGAGGTGAGCCCGCCGATGTCCTTGGGGTTCTTGATGAACTGCTGGATCGCCGGGATGATCACCGTGGAGGCGAAGTCCGGCCGGGTGTCCCGGTCGAGGAACTGGGCGATCTCGGTGGCGGAGCCCACCAGCTCGGCGGCCTTCTTCTGCAACGCGGTGTAGCCGCTGACGTCCGCGCCGGTGTTGGCGACGAGCGTGGCCGGGTCGTTCTTGACGGTGATGTCCGCGGGGTCCTTGCTGCCGAGGTACTCCAGCAGCTTGCGGGCGTTGTCCTCGTTCTTGGGCTTGCGGGCCATCATGTAGCCGTCGATCGGGGCGTCCAGCGCCTTGGCGCCGATCGACGGGTCGATCTCCGGGAAGGTGAAGAAGTCGAGGTCGTCCTGCTCCTCGTTGCTGAACTGCTGACCGACGAAGAGGCCGAGCAGGTACATGCCGCTCTTCTTCTGCTGCAACGACTGCGCGGCCTCCTGCCAGGTGCGGCCGAGGCTGTCCGGCTGGTGCAGGGGGAGCAGGCCGGCCCAGGTGTCGAAGACCTTCTTGACCTTGTCGGAGGTCCAGGCTTCCTTGCCGGCCATCAGGTCGATGTGGAACTGGTAGCCGTTGATGCGCAGGTTGAGGATGTCGAAGGTGCCCATCGCCGGCCAGCCGTCCTTGTCGGCGAAGGCGATCGGGGTCAGGCCGTCGCCCTTCATCCGCGCGCCGAGTGCGGTGAACTGGTCAAGGGTCGTGGGCACCTCGTAGCCGTACTGCTTCCAGACCGACTTGCGGTAGAAGACAGCCCACGGGTAGTACGTCGCCGGAACGAAGTACTGCTTGCCGTCGTCCCCTGTGGACGCCTTCTTGAAGGCGTCGGAATAGCCGGAGAGCTTGCCCCACACGTCGCTGATGTCACCGGCCAGGCCCTTGGCGGCGAAGAAGCGCATCCGGTAGCCGGCGAACCAGGTGAACACGTCGTCCGGCTTGCCCTGAAGGTAGTTGTTGATGTTCTCCTGGAACGTGTTGTGGTCGACAGTGTTGACAGCGACCTGAACGCCGGACGAGGTCTTGAACCCGTCGGCGATCTTCGCGACGACGTCCTTGGGCTTCGGGTCGGACTGGTTCGAGCCGAGTGACACGTCCTTGCTGGACCCACCGGAGCCGGAGTCGTCGCCGCAGCCGGCGAGCAGGCCGGTGCCGAGCAGCGCGCCGGTGCCGGCCGCACCGGCCAGCAGCGAGCGTCGGTTGATGCCGGCGACGGAGGGCGGTACGAGCCGAGCGAGGTACTCGGCCTGGGATCGGGGACGGGACATCTGTGCCTCCTGCGGATGAAGAGGTGCTGCGCTCAAGGGCCGTCAGGTGGAGAACGGGCCGGCCTCGTGAAATACACATCGGGATCCACCGAGAATCCACATTGGCGAACACGAACGACCAGTGGGGCCTCAAGCTACCTCTCCGTCAGGCGCTGTCAAGGGGGCAGTTCACCTTCGATAACCCAGTTGTAATGCGGCCGTTACGTGGTAAACGTTGGAAAGGAAATCGATGTTGGAACCTGTTGACTTCCGTGGGTTCCCCGGTGCACCCTCACCTGTCATGCGGCGATGGCACGGTGACGGCATCTATTTCGGCGGCGACTACAACCCCGAGCAGTGGCCCGAAGAGACCTGGTCCGAGGACGTCGAGCTGATGCGGCGAGCCGGCGTCAACCTGGTCTCCGTCGGCATCTTCTCCTGGGCACTTCTGGAGCCCACCCCGGGGCGGTTCGAGTTCGGCTGGCTCGACCGGGTGCTGGGCCTCCTGCACGACGGCGGGATCCAGGTCGACCTGGCCACCGCCACCGCCAGCCCACCGCCCTGGCTGGCCCGCGCGCATCCGGAGACGCTGCCCCGCCGGGCCGACGGCACCATCCTCTGGCCGGGCGGACGGCAGGCGTACTGCCCCAGCTCGCCCGTGTTCCGCGAGCGGTCACTGGAGTTGGTGCGGGCCGTCGCCGAGCGGTACGCCGAGCATCCGGCGGTGGTGATGTGGCATGTGTCCAACGAGCTGGGCTGTCACAACGTGCACTGCTACTGCGACGTCACCGCCGAGGCGTTCCGCGGCTGGCTGCGTGAGCGCTACGGCGACCTGGATCGGCTCAACGACGCCTGGGGCACCGCGTTCTGGAGCCAGCGCTACGGCGACTGGGCCGGGATCAACCCGCCGCGCAGCGCACCGACGTTCGCCAACCCCACCCAGCAGCTCGACTTCCTGCGGTTCTCCTCCGACGAGCAACGCGCCCAGCTGCGCGCCGAACGCGCGCTGCTGAAGACCCTGGTCCGGCAGCCGGTCACCACGAATTTCATGCTCGGCATGACCAAGCACATGGACTACCACTCCTGGGCCGACGACGTGGATCTCGTGTCCAACGACCACTACCTGGCCGCCGCCGACCCGCAGGCGCACGTCGGGTTGGCGTTCGCCGCCGACCACACCCGCGGGGTGGCCGGCGGCGATCCGTGGCTGCTGATGGAGCACTCCACGAGCGCTGTCAACTGGCAGCCCCGCAACGTGGCCAAGCTGCCCGGGCAGATGCGCCGCAACAGCCTCGCGCACGTCGCCCGGGGCGCCGACGGGGTGCTCTTCTTCCAGTGGCGCGCGTCGCGGGCCGGCGCGGAGAAGTTCCACTCCGCGCTTGTGCCGCACGCCGGGCCGGGCACCAAGGTGTTCCGCGAGGCCTGCCAACTCGGTGCGGACCTCAAGGCCCTGGCCGAGGTACGCGGCAGCAGAGTGGACGCCGAGGTCGCCATCCTGTTCGACTTCGAGGCGTGGTGGGCAGTCGAGTTGGATTCGCACCCCAGCGTCGACGTCACCTACACCGACCGGCTGGCCGCCCTCTACGCCGCACTGTGGCGCGCCGGGGTGACCGCCGACATCGTCCACCCGTCGGCGGATTTCAGCGGCTACCGGCTTGTCCTGGCACCCGCCCTCTACCTGGTCCGCGACGCCGACGTCGAGGCGCTGCACCGGTACGTCGAGGCAGGAGGCACCGCCGCCGTCACCTACTTCAGCGGCATCGTCGACGACAACGACCACATCCGGCTGGGCGGCTACCCGGGCGCGTTCCGGGAACTGCTGGGCGTACGGACCGAGGAGTTCTTTCCGCTGCGCGAGGGCGAGCAGGTCCGGCTCGACGACGGCAGTACGGCCGACGTGTGGACCGAGTGGCTGCACGCCGACGGTGCCGAGGTGCTGGCGTCGTACACCGATGGGCCTCTGCCCGGCGTGCCGGCGCTGACCCGGCATCCGGTCGGCGCGGGCGCGGCCTGGTACGTCGGCACCCGGCTGGACGAGCCGGCCACCGACAGGCTTGTCGCCCGGCTGCTCGACGAGGCAGGCGTCCGTCCGGCGGTGCGGGTGCCGAGCGGGGTGGAGGTGGTACGCCGGCGCGACGGCGACCGCAGCTGGCTGTTCGCGATCAACCACACCGACAATGAGGTACGCGTCCCGGTGAGCGGCACCGAGCTGCTGACCGGGGCACTGTGTGCCGGTGAGCTGACGGTGCCGGCCGGCGAGGTGGCGGTCATCCGGGAAGATCGAGCCGACGACCCGGCCTGATCCGACCACACCCACGGCGCGAAGGAGGTTCCCCGGATGCTCGCCCAGCAGCGGCAGACCGCCATCCTCGATCTGATCCGTCAGCGCGGCGGTGTACGGGTGAGCCAACTGGTCAGCCGGTTCGGCGTGTCCGACATGACGATCCGGCGTGACCTCGAGGTGCTCGCCGAGCGTGGCCTTGTCGACAAGGTGCACGGCGGTGCGACGCTCGCCGGGCCGGGTTCGGCCGAGGAGCCCGGCTTCGCCGCGAAGTCGATCCGCCAGCAGGCCGAGAAGCGGGCCATCGCCGAGCGGGCGGCGAGGATGGTGGAGCCGGGAATGGCCATCGCGCTGTCCGCGGGCACCACCACCGCCGCGCTTGCCACGCTGATCTCCGACGTCCGCGGGCTGACGGTGGTGACGAACTCGATCCCGGTGGCCGACGCGCTCTACCAGAACCCGCGCGCCGACCAGACAGTGGTGTTGACCGGCGGCATCCGCACCCCGTCGGACGCGTTGACCGGGCCGGTGGCCGAAGCGGCGATAAGCGCGCTCAACGTGGACCTGCTCTTCCTGGGGGTGCACGGGCTCAGCCCGCGTACCGGCTTCACCACGCCGAATCTGCTGGAGGCCGGCGTCAACAGGTGCCTCATCGGCGCCGCCCGCCGCTTGGTGGTGCTCGCCGACCACACGAAGTGGGAGACCATCGGCATCGCCACGATCGCCCCGCTGGAGGCAGCCGACGTGCTGATAACCGACGTAGGGCTGCCGCCCGAAGCCCGCACGACGATAGCCGATCAGGTAGGCGAGCTGGTAATCGTCGAGCCTGCCTGATCCCTCCGTCGATCATGTAGTTGTGGTGGGCGCCTTGCCCCGGTTGGCGACTTTCGTCCGGCACCACAACTCCATGATCGACTGGCGTGGGACGCCGCGCGTGCTCACAGCCACCTCACAGCGCATCTGGATAAGGTGCGCATCGAGTAAACGTCCGGCTCCAATCTGGAGCGGTCGCCCGTCGCACAGGAGTTCCGATGGTCTTCAAGAAGATGTTGAGCGCGTTCGGCGTCGGCGGTCCCAGCGTGGACACCGTGCTGACCAACCCCAACACCCGCCCCGGTCTGACCCTCGACGGACACGTCAACCTCGTCGGCGGCGACGCTCCGGCGGCCATCGAGCAGGTCGTCATCGGTCTGGTGACACGGGTCGAGGTCGAAGGGCACGACGCGGAGTACTCGGGCACGCTGGAGTTCCACCGCATGGTCGTCAGCGGCCCGCTCCAGCTCGCGCCCAAGCAGCAGCTCTCCATCCCGTTCCAGCTGCCGGTGCCGTGGGAAACCCCGATCACCGACGTGTACGGCCAGCGTCTGCACGGCATGACGATGGGCCTGCGCACCGAGCTGGCCATCGCCCGCGCCGTCGACAAGAGCGACCTGGACCAGGTGGCGGTGCACCCGCTGCCGGTGCACGAGCGGATCCTGGAGGCGTTCCAGCGCCTCGGCTTCCAGTTCAAGCACGCCGACCTTGAGCGCGGCCACATCCGGGGTGTGCAGCAGACGCTGCCGTTCTACCAGGAGATCGAGTTCTTCGCCGCGCCGCAGTACGCCAGCACGATCAGGGAGGTCGAGCTGACCTTCGTGACCAGTCCGCACGGCGTCGAGGTGATCCTTGAGTGCGACAAGCGCGGCGGCTTCCTCAGCGCCGGGCACGACGCGTTCGGCCGCTACCAGGTGTCGCACGCCGACGCCGACAAGGTCGACTGGGCGCAGGTCGTCGACGGCTGGTTGCGCGAGACCACCTCCCGCTACGGCAGCCTGCGCGCCCAGGGCTACGGACCTCAGGGGTACGGGCCCCAGGGTTACGGGGCGGGCAAGAGCCACGGGCACGGCCACGGCCGGGGAGTCGGCATGGGCGGCATGGTGGCCGGTGCGGCGCTCGGCGTCGCCGGCGGCATGATCGCCGGCGAGATGATCGGTGACGCCTTCGAGGGCGACGCCGGTGAGGACTTCGGCGGGGACTTCGGCGGGTTCGAAGAGTAGGCGTCCAGATACGACAGTGGCCTCCGGGAGAATCTCCCGGAGGCCACTGCCTTTTTCACGTCTGTTGACCCACGTCAGCGCTTGTTGCGCTCCCGGCCGGACCGGCGCGCCGAGCCCGCCTTCGACAGGCCACGGCTGACCAGGTAACCACCGGTCAGGATGGTCAGGAACCACCACGCCTGGTTCGGGTTGTTGATGTTCAACCCGTTGGCGGTGGTGCCCTTCCAGAACGCCGAGATCACCACCAGCGCGACTGCGGCAGCGTAGACCCAGAATTCCGTCGTCAGGAACGCCTGCTTGGTTTCCGTACCTGGCGACGGCATCTGTTCCCGGTGCCCGTCGTGCATGGCCGGCATCTGCTGCGTCGGCGTGTTCCGCATCGACGCGGGGTTCTGCGGGTCGTTCATGGGCCGGTTCATCGGCCTGGTGGAAGCAGCCTGCGTGCTCATCTGGTCCTCCTCAGGATGCGATGAGTCGTACCTGCGTTCCCTCGCCCCGCTACCGCGTGTCGGCCACGGCACGGTTCGCGTTCACGGCGGGGACACCCCCCGACTACCCGAGGCCAGTGAGCAGGTAACCCGACCGCCGGCCGGAAATATCCCAGCCGGCGGTCGGGTCGGGGCCTCAGCGCAGGCCGTTGCGGATCGCGACGCTCACCAACAGATCCGGGTCGTCGGTGATGATGCCGTCCACTCCCAGGTCGATGACCCGCTGCGTGACCGTCGCGTCGTCGACGGTGTACGGGATCACCTTCAGGTCGTACCGCGCCTGGAGGGTGCGCACGTCCGGTCCGGTGAACCGGGGTGGACGACCTCCGGGCCACCGGCGCGGGTTTGCCGGGCCGGTGGCCGGGCACGCAGTCGGTTCCACAGCTTCTGTGAGGTGATGACGTGCGTGAGGACGACATGCGACAGGAAGCCGCCCGCCAGGCCGAGGACCGGATCGCCGGCGGCGTGTACGGCAAGGGCGCCATCGACGAGGTGACGTTGCCCCGTACCGACGTGGAGCGGGTGATCCAGGAGGTCGACCCGTACGACCCGGCGCACCAGCCGATCGACCCGACGGTGCTGCGCGACGGTGGCCCCACCCGGGGTCAGGGCGCGATCACCACTACCGGCGGAACGGCAGGACCGGCGAGCGTGCGCCGAGTGGCGCGCCAACCGGAGCGCCACCCGGGCAAGGTTGCGCCGACCACGACGGGTGATGCCACCACCGGCGGCCTGAGCACCCCGATGGGCGGTAACACAAGCGACCAGTCCACATCAGCGACCGGCCCAGCCAAGCCCACAAACGACTAGCCACCCACCCACCCCTTAGGCGTTGATCATGAGGTTGGCGTGGCTGTGGAAGATCACAGTCCACGTCAACCTCATGATCGACCGGGGAGGGTGGGGCGGGAGGGTTACGGAGTGGTGCGGAGGATGCCCAGGCGTTGGGTGGCTCGGGTTAGCGCCACGTAAAGGTCGCTGCGGCCGCGTGGTGACTCGGCGACCATCAGGTCCGGGTCGACCACAAGCACCGAGTCGAATTCGAGGCCCTTGGCCTGCGCGACGGTCAGCACGACCACGCGGCTCTCCAGCTCGGGGTGCTCGCCGACTGCGGCCTCGGGCAGCGCTGCGGTCAGCGCGGCGCCGAGCGTGGCGACCCGGCTGGCCGGCACGATCACGCCGAGTCGGCCCTCGGCCAGGTCGAGGGCCTCGCGGGTGGCTACCCGCACCAGCTCCGCCGGCAACTGCTCGTCGGGCACCGCCCGGTCCCACGGCGGTACGCCGCTCTCCCGCACCGAGCGCGGCGGCCGCAGCTCCGGGTCGATCTCGGCGAGGACCTCCGCGGCGACCGCCATGATCTCGGCGGGCGTCCGGTAGCTCACTGTCAGCTCGGTGAGCCGCCACCGCTGCGCCACGTACGGGGCGAGGGCCTCGGCCCACGACGGTGTGCCGCTCAGTGCCCCCGTCTGCGCCACGTCCCCGACGATCGTCATCGACCGGCTCGGGCAGCGGCGCATCAGCAGACGCCACGCCATGGGGGACAGCTCCTGCGCCTCGTCCACTATCACGTGCCCGAAGGCCCACTTCCGGTCGGCCGCGGCGCGCTGCGCTGTGGTGAGGCGGTCGGCCTCCTCCTGCCGTTCCAACAGCCGGTCGGCGTCGATCAGGTCGGTCACACCGAGGATCTCGCCGCCCTCGGCCTCGTCCTCGACGTCGATCGAGCGGGAGCCCCGGGCGATCTCCAGCACACCCTCGGCGTACTCCCGTTCCATCCGGCGGATGCGATCCCGGCGGGCGGCGGCGGCCCGCTCGTCCTCGCCGAGCAGTTCGGCGGCCTCGTCCAGCAGCGGCACGTCCGCCGGCGTCCAGCCACCCGGCTCGCGGTGCAGCAGCGCCCGCTCGTCGTCGGTGAGCATCGGCGCTGCGGCGGCGATCCGGGAGGGGTCGGCGTAGAGGTCGGCGAGCAGGCGCTGTGGGGTGAGCACCGGCCAGAGCTGGTCCAGGGTGGCGCGGATCTCGGGCTCGTCGCGCAACTCCCTGCGGATCTCGGCACGGTCGGCCTCGTCGAGCAGGTTGTCCCCGCCCAGCGGGTCGGCGCCGATCCGTTCGGCCACCTGGTCGGCGAGGGCGTGCACGATCTCCACGTCGAAGAGCGCCCGCGCCAGGTTGTGCGGGCGGTCGGCGCGGCGGACCCGGTCCCGGGCGGCCCGGACGGTCTCCGGGTCGAGGGTCAGCGCCTCCCGCTCCACCTCGATCTCCAGCGGCTCGTCCGGCACCCACTGCCGGTCCCGTACCGCGAGCGCCAGCACCTCGGCCAGCACGGCCCGGCCCTTGAGCGCCGCCGTCTCGGCCGGCTCCGTCCGTTGCGCGCTCACCCCGGGGAAAAGATCACCCTGGGTACGCAGCAGCACGCCCGTCTCGGCAAGCGTCGGCAGCACCTGGGAGATGTAGCGCAGGAAGGTCGCGTTCGGGCCGACCAGGAGTACGCCCCGGCTGGACAGCTCCCGGCGGTGTGTGTAGAGCAGGTACGCCGCCCGGTGCAGCGCGACAGCCGTCTTGCCGGTGCCCGGGCCGCCCTGGACCACCATCACCCCAGGCAGGTCGGCGCGGATGATGGTGTCCTGCTCGGCCTGGATGGTCTCCACGATGTCGCGCATCCGGCCGGTACGGCCGGCGTTCAACGCGGCGAGCAGCGACGCCTCGCCGGTCAACTCCTCGTGCGCGCCGGGGGAGGCGCTGTCGATGTCGAGCACCTCGTCGTTGAGCCCGGTCACCTTGCGCTGCCGGGTGCGTAGGTGCCGACGCCTGCGGACGCCCTGCGGGTTGGCGGCGGTGGCGAGGTAGAACGCGCGGGCGGCGGGGGCACGCCAGTCCATCAGCAGCGGGTCGTAGTCACCGCTGGTGTCGAAGATCCCAATCCGGCCGATGTAGCGGCGGGAATCGTCGTCGCCGTCGAGCCGGCCGAAACAGAGACCATTCTCCACTGCCGAGAACTGCTCGACCTGGTCGGCGTACATAGCTACCGAGCTGTCGCGCTGGGAACGGTCCTGGAGGGTGCCGCCGGTGCTGCGCAGCGCGTCGGTGAGCCGGTGGGCGGCCTGCTCACGCAGCCCGTCCAGCCGGTCGTAGAGCATCGAGACGTACTCCTGCTCGCGGCCGATCTCGTCGTCGAGCGACAATTCACCGGTACCACCGGAGTGCCTTGACAAGCCGTCTCCCCAAAGATTAGAATGTCGTGCAAGAACGGCTTTCTGAGCCGTTCTTTTTTAGTGCCTTCCGAATTGTTGAAGATAGCGCGTTCGGTAGGCACCCACCAAGCCCGACGGGCCGGTATCACCCGCACAACGAGGCGCCGGGCCGACCGTGAGGTCGACCCGGCGCGAGCACACCGCTGACGTCAGCCGCGAGCGACCTGGTACAGCCGCTCCGGCGTGACCGCTCCGGCGAGCACCCGCCCGTCGTCGGTGAGCAGCACACTGAACAACTTGCTCGTCAACAGCCGACCGCTGCCCCAGTCGCCGCTGACCGCAGTCAGGCCGCCGAGCAACTTCGACATGTCCGGCGCGTCGGCGGCCGGCGGTACGGCGGGCTTCGACGCCGGCGATCCGGGCTTGGCGCCAGCCGCCCCGTCCAGCCGGGCGACAAGCACTGTGGCCCAGCCGGAGCCCTCGGCGCGTACCTGCGGGTCACCGGCCGGCTGTGCGTGTTCGGGCCGACCGGCAGCAGGCAGCTTGCCGTTCTCCTCCGTGACTGTCACCCCGGGCGGCGGGTTGAAGGTGAACTGGTCGGCGTCGGGTTGCCGGTAGTCGACCTGTGTGAAGGCCACCTCGAACGCCGGCTGGTCGCTGCCCTTGGCGAGCACCTCGAAGCGCAGGGGCACGTGCTGCTTGGCGTCGATGGCGATCCGCAACTGGTGCACGAGCGAGTCGCGGTCGCGCGGCTGGAGCACCAACTCGTAGGCGTCCCGCCCGGCGACGGTGGCCGAGCGGCCCACGCTCACCTCGGTGCTCGGGTCGATCGCGCCAAGCGCCAGGTCCGCGGCCTGCTGCGGCGTGGCCGGCATGCTCGGCCGGGCGTCGAGCGCCGGCTTTCCGGCGGTCGCGGCCTCGCCGAGAGTACGGTGGCGCGCGGTGTTGCCGCGGCTCTCCCAGGTCCACAGGTCCCGCCCGTTGCGGATGACGTCCCGTTCGCCGAGGGTGTCCAGCAGGGCGATCCGCTGCCGCTCCGGCCCGGAATACCAGACCCGCAGGGTGTGCGTGCCGGTCAGCAGGGTGGTCAGGTCGTTGCCGGGGATCAGCCCGGCCAGCGGCGGCAGACCGAGGTCGGCGCGCTGCACGACAGTGCCGGACAACCCTTCGAGGCGGGACTCCTGCAGGTCGACAAGGAGTTGAGCGGCGGTACGCGGTGGCAGGCTCGGCTCGGCCTCGGCGGCAAACGTGCCGATGGCCGCGCCACCGCCGATGACGGCGACAGCGGCGGTCGCCGGGACCAGCCAACGCAGGACGGGACGGCTTCTCAGGACGGACATGGTGGGCACCTCCTGCGTACCATCCTGCCCGCTGGCCCCTGTGAACGCGCTGAGGACGCCCGCATTGACCCAGGTGGCACCCTTGAGCGGTGCGACTGTTGGTGGTGGAGGACGAGGCCCGGCTGGCGAGTGCCCTGCAACGGGGTCTCCAGGCGGAGGGGTTCGCGGTCGACGTGGCCGCTACCGGCCCGGCCGGCCTGGACGCCGCCCGGCACGGCGGGTACGACGCGATGATCCTCGACGTGATGCTGCCCGGGCTCTCCGGCTACGAACTGGTCCGTCGGCTGCGCGCCGAGCAGCACTGGCTGCCGGTGCTCATGCTCTCCGCCAAGGACGGCGAGTACGACCAGGCCGACGGGCTGGACTGCGGCGCCGACGACTACCTCACCAAGCCCTTCTCGTACGTGGTGCTGCTGGCTCGCCTGCGGGCGCTGCTGCGCCGGGGCGCGCCGGAGCGCCCGACGGTGCTGACGGTCGGCGACCTGCGACTGGACCCGGCCCGACGCCGGGTCACGCGTGCCGACGCCGAGGTGACGTTGACGGCGCGGGAGTTCGCGCTGCTGGACTACCTGATGCGCCGACCCGGTCAGGTCGTGTCCAAGATCGAGCTGCTGGATCACGTCTGGGACGCCAGCCTGGAGACAGCGCCGAACGTCGTCGAGGTGTACGTCGGCTACCTGCGCCGCAAGCTCGGCCGCGACCGGCTGGAGACGGTCCGGGGCGCCGGCTACCGGCTGGCGACGTGACCCGCGCCGACCCGCCGGGCGCCGGTCGGCTCCGGGGCGGACGGCTGCCGGCGTTGGGCCTGCGGGGACGGCTTCTGGCGCTCGGGGTGTTCGGCCTCACCGTCGCGCTGGCCCTCGGCGGGGTCGTGCTGCTCGGCACGCTCGGGTACGTGCTCCAGCGGACCGTGGACACCGAGGCGTTCCGGACCGCCGACGCGGTCGCCCTGCTCGCCGCCGAGGACGCGCTGCCCGACCCGCTGCCGGTGGCCGGTGGTCAGGTCCGCGTCCAGGTGATCGACGCTCAGGGACGCATCCGGGCCGCCTCGATCGACGCGGACCGGCTCGTTCCGATGGTCCGCCCGGAACGACTGGACACCGGCCGCAGACAGCGGCTGGAGGCGCCCGCCGAGCGGGTCGGTCTCGTCGGCCCGGTGCGGGTGGTGGCCGTACCCGCAGGAACCGCGGCCGACCCGCTCACCGTGCTGGTGGCCCGGTCGATGGCCGACGTGCGGCACAGCACGCACGTGGTGCGGACCATCCTGCTGGTGGCGTTTCCGCTGCTGGTGGCCGCGCTGGCCGCCGTGGCGTGGCGGGTGGTCGGCGCGACCCTGCGGCCCGTGGAGGCGCTCCGTCGAGGCGCCGAGGAGATCACCGGGCGGGCCGGTGCCGGACGTCTGCCGGTGCCCGCGTCAGCCGACGAGATCCACCGACTGGCGGTCACCCTCAACGGCATGCTGGACCGCCTGGAGACTGCCCGGGACCGGCAGCGGGCGTTCGTCTCCGACGCGGCGCACGAGCTGCGCAGCCCGCTCACCAACATCCGTACGGAGCTGGAGGTGGCGCAGCGACTCGCCGACCGTACGGACTGGACGGCGGTGACGGCCAACCTGCTCGCCGACACCGAGCGGCTGAGCCGGCTGGTCGACGACCTGCTGCTGCTGGCCCGCCTGGACGAGACGCCGGTGGCCCGGCTGACCGGCCCTGTGGAACTGGGCGCGCTGCTGAGCGAGGTGGCCGCCCGCTATCCGTCGCCGCCGGTGCGGGTCGTGCCTTATCCCGGCCCGCTGTGGACGGTCGGGAACGCCGACGAGCTGCGCCGCGTCCTGGCCAACCTTGTCGACAACGCGGTCCGGCACGCGCACGAAAGCGTCGTGCTCGCTGCCGAGCCGAGCCACGATGGGGCGTACCACCTGGTGACGGTGACCGACGACGGCCCGGGGATCCCGGCGGCGGACCGGGATCGGGTCTTCGACCGGTTCACCAGGCTGGACGACGGGAGGGGCCGCGACGACGGCGGCGCCGGCCTGGGCCTGGCCATCGTGCGGGAACTGGTCCGCCGCGCCGGCGGCACCATCACCCTGACCACAGCCACAGCCACAGCAACCGACAACGCCGCCACCACCGACAGCACCGCCGCCGACAGCATCGTCGGCGCGAACGTCGCTGCCGATCGGCGTGCCAGCGCCCACGGCAAGGCTCTCGCTGGTGCTGGTGCTGGTGTCCGACCGGGGCTGCAGGTGCGTCTGCTACTACCGGTGCCGCCGACAGACGGCACCGAGGACGACCCGGGACGAACTATCACGGAACGTAACGAACGGCGATAGGCGCCACAAAGGTGTTCGCGCTCTTTGCTCTGCTTCAACCGACGCAACAGCCACGGATTGTCACCGCCGTGGGTGGTGACTCGTCGGTGGCGAGGGCTAGTCAGCGGCGGTTGGTGCAGACCTGGTCGGCGGGCGCGACGGAGTCGGTGGACCAGACGACCGCCACGGTGAAGCAGTAGTCGTTGGCGCGATTCAACGCGTAGACGATGTAGGTGTCGGCACCGGCCGGCAGCGTGGCGATGGCCGTCTTGTCCTGCCCCGCCCGCCCGGCAGAGATGATCACTGGCCCTTCGCCGCCGGCCGGGTACGTCCAGCGCAAGGTGATGTTGTCTCGGTTGTCGCGCAGAGTCACCGAGCCCGGTGGGGTCCCGGGCGCGGCCGCTGGCGGTGGGGTGCTGGCGGGCGCGCCGCCGCCCGGCGCCGCGCCGCTGGTGTCCGGTGCCCCAGGGCTCGTCGGGCCCGCGCTGGGCGCGCCGGTGGCCGGTGCTGGCGGCTTGTCGTCCCCGTCGCCGACCCGGGCCACGCCGGCGATCACCGCCGCCGTGCCCAGCAGCACCACGACCACGCCCGCCACCAGCACCGGAACGAGCCGGTTGCGCGGCGGCGGCGGCGGTGCCCGATGCACGGGCACCGGCAATAGACGTGACGGCGTGTAGGGCTCCGGCGGCGTGTACGGGTCGCCCGGTGTGTACGGCTCCGATGGCTGGAACGGCTGGTACGACTCGGACGGCGGTTCACCCGCCCTGGACGGCGCGGACGGTGGGTTCGCGTCGGCCGGCCGGCCCGGCTGGTGCAGCCGGTAGACGCCGGAGGCCTCCTCGGTGCTGCTGCCGGTGAAGCCGACCACGGAGGGCGGGACCGGCGTGTCCGTCGAGTGGGGCGTGGGCTCGTCTGCCTGCTCTGGTGGCCAGCGGAGGCCAGCCGATCCGCCGCGTTCGTCGGCGGGGACCCGGGGGTTCGGCACCGCACTGGCGCCGGCTGCAACCCCGTGAGCAGGGGCGAAACTGCCGCCTTCCGTGAACCCTTGGCCTCGCGTGAACCCGTGGCCGTCCGTGAAGCCCTCGTCGTCCGTGGAGCCCTCGTCGCTCCTGAAGCCTTGACTGTCGGCGAACGTCACGTCGGCCGGGTCGTTATCGGCTTCGGCAGGGCCGTCCGGCGCCGGCTTGGCGGATTGCGGCGGGGACGTCGACGGGTGGTAGCCGGACTCGACCGGGTGGTCGTGCGGTGGGTTACGGGCGGCCGGCACCAGCGGGGCATCCCGGCCGGCAGGTGCGTCGTCGGCGCAGACGTGGTCGGGGTTGGCCGCCGCCCGGGCCAGGGCCGCGACCTGCTGGGCAAGCGGATCGTCGGCGGGCAGGTGCTGCCGGGACAACTCCCTGGCCAACGCCAGGTTGTCGTGCGCCTCGGTGAACTGGCCGCAGTCGCGCTGCATGGCGCCGAGCCGGGCCAGCATCTTGATGCCGCTGGGGTGCCCGTCGCCGTACACCTCGCGGTGCAGCTCCCAGGCGTCCTGGAGTCGGTCGCGGGCCACCGTGCACTGGCCCCGGGCGTACTCGACGGTGGCCAGGTCGGCGTGCGCGGCGAGCACCCGCAGGGACTCCGGCCCGTCCTGGGCGGTCAGCTCGATGATGACTTCCTGGTAGAGCCGAGCGGCGCGGGAGTGGCTGCCGACCCGGTGCAGCACCGCCGCCAGGGTGGCCGCGGCGGCCACCGTACGCGGGTCGGAGCGGCCGTGCAGCCGGGTGCTGGCGGCGTACGTGAAGGCGGCCCACCCCCGCGCGGAGTGCGGCTCGCCGAGGGCGACGAGCACCCGCGCCTGGAGGCTTGCCGCCTCGGCCAACTCGGGGGTGGCGTTGGCGGGGCGGGGGTCGGCGTCGGTGAGCGCGTCGGCGAGCAGCCGCTGCGCACCGGCGAGGTCGCCAGCGGACACGAGGTGCTGCGCCTGATCAGTCAGTTCGCCGAAGCCGGAGGGCACGCCCCATCGTGCTCATTCGACGACGTTAAGTACAAGTCCCGCGCCGGTGTCGATCGGTCAGGATCTTGTCAGGTGCTCGGCCAGTGTCTCGCTGATCCGGCGAAGCTGGTCGACCTGGGCCGGGCTCAGCGCGTCGAACAGGTGGCGGCGTACCCCCTCGACGTGGCCGGGTGCGGCGGCGCTGAGGGTGGCGAAACCGGCGTCGGTGAGCAGGGCGATCTGCCCGCGCCGGTCGGTGGGGCACTCCTCGCGGCGCACCCAGCCGGCCGCCTCCAGCCGGGCCACCGCGTGCGAGAGCCGGCTGCGCGACGACCCGGTCAGCTCGGCCAGCTCGCTCATCCGCAACTGGTGCCCGGACGCCTCGGAGAGCCGGACCAGGATCTCGTAGTACGCGTGCGGCATCCCCGCGTCGTGTTGCAGCTCGCGGTCGAGCGTGTCCATCAGCGCCCGGGAGGCGGTGAGGAACGCCCGCCATGTGCGCTGCTCGTCAGGGTCCAACCAGCGGGTCATGACCACCATCATACCCGGAATAGTTGAGCCCTCAACTAAATGGCGCTAACCTCGGGTCATGGGAATCCACAGGCTCAACCACGCGGTCCTCTACGTCAGTGACCTCGCCCGCAGCGTCGCCTTCTACCGGGACGTGCTGGGCTTCCGCCCGGTGGCGATGACCCCGGACGGCTTCCGGGGCGCCACCTTCCTCCAGGCCCCCGACTCCACGAACGACCACGACCTCGGCCTGTTCGAGATCGGCGCCGCCGCCGGGCGGTCGACGGCCGGCCGGGCCACCGTCGGGCTCTACCACCTGGCGTGGGAGGTCGACACCCTCGACGAGTTGGCAGTGACCGCCGAGCGGCTCGCCGCCGCCGGGGCGCTTGTCGGCACGTCCGACCACGGCACCACGAAGAGCCTGTACGGGCAGGACCCGGACGGCCTGGAGTTCGAGGTGGTCTGGCTGGTCCCCGCCGACCGGCTCGACGACGCCACGCTTGCCGCCCGCAAGCGCATCGGCCGGCTCGACCTGGCCGCCGAACAGCAGCGCTACGGCGGGCAGACCCGGGGTGGCGTGGGGATCTCCGTCCCGGCCTGACCGCCCGTAGGGTAGAACGGACCGATGCCGACCGACCCGACCACCGACTTCCTCCGCGAGCTGCTGGTCCGCCAGTTGACGACCTGGCTGCCCGCGGCCCTGCAACGCTCCCGGCGAGCCACCGTGGCACTGGTGTGGGCCGGGGCCGATGGCGGTGGCGCCCAGGCCGCGCTGCGGGTGGTCGCCGCCCACGCCGATCAGGTACGCGGCCGGCGGGTCACGGTGCTGGTGCTGGCCGACGGCACGCCTGAACTGCCGACCCGGCTCGGCCCGGTCGAGGCGGAGCTGCCCGCCGAGGTCACAGTGCACCTGCTGCCCGGCGCCCCGCAGCAGTTGCCGGTCGCGCTGAAAGCGGCCGGGGCGGCGGGGTCACCGCTGTTCAGCTTCCTGGACCTGCCCGACGCCGTGACCCCGCAGCTGCTCACCGCCGCCGCCAACGGCCGCACCGGAGAGGTGCTGCTGCACGCCGGCTCCCGTGCCCGCGATGCTCTTGTCGCCGCCGGGTTCCCGCTTGTCGCCGAGGTGGCGCCCGTGCTGCCGGACGGCGAGGCTGCCGGTGTGGTCGCGTTCGGCAGTCGCTCGGACCGGAGCCTGGAAGCGGTCCGCGACGCGCTCTGGGCAGCCGGCGCGGACCTCGGCATGCGCCTGCGTGACCCGTCCGACCCGGCGGGCGCGACCGTCGACGTGGCAGGGGAGCCCAGCCTCGCGCCGCTGACCGGCGAGCTGTTGGCCGAGCTGGGCCGGGGTGGGCCGCGGGAGGTCACCGAGCTGCGCCGGCACACGCTGACCGCCACCGTCTACCGCGCCAGCGACGCCAACCGGGCGCTGGAAGACCTGCTCAGGAGCGGCGACCTGCAACGCTCCCGCGAGTCGGGCCGCCTGGCCGGCGACGAAAAGCTAACCCCAACCCGCTAGCCCGATCCCCCCGGATCTGCCGCGCGACCTTGCACTTCCTGCCGCGACACAAGGGGCATCCCACGCAAGACCGCGACCGAAAGTGCAAGATCGCGGGGCGGGGCGCGGGGCGGGGGTTGGGTGGACGTCGAGCGGGGTGCCGGTGGGATCACCGGCACCCCGCTCGACTCCCGGGATGTTACGACCGGGACTTGTCCTGCTTCCAGGACAGCGGACCCGGCAGGTCGACGCGGTGCGCCTTCGCCTTCGAGTTCCAGGACCAGCGGCCGATCTTGATGCTCCACGAGGAGAAGCCGTTCTCGGTGAAGTTCAGGATGATCGGACCGTACTTCTTGCGCTTGCGAAACATGAGGCCCATCGGAGCTCTCCCCTCGTCACCGTTCCCTGCCGTGTCGAGATCGAACATTCCCGAAACGTCGAATTCCGAAACCCCATCGGCTCCAGCCTGGACGGTGACCTGCCGCAGCCGGGAAATCCTATTCATCAGATGGGTGTTGCGCGTCGGTAAACGCTGCTCATAGCGTTCCGTAACACGCGCAGCGATACAAGTCTCACCTTGTGGAAGGGCATTGACCGGTCGGTCGCGCCGACGGCAGCATGAGGTCATGTCGCAGCGGGATGAGCTCCACCTCATCGCTTGCGTGCACGTCGACCTGGTCCGGCACGCGAGCGCGCTCTGTTGAGCTGACCGGTTCCATCCGGCCCGGCTCCAGTCGCACTGCACCGCCTACTCACTGCACCACTCAGCACGCACCGCTCGTCGCGGAGCGGCGTGCCCTCGCGCCCCGAACCGGGCGCCCCGCACCTCCCTCGTGGACAGATCAGGAGACTCCTCATGTCCCCACCCCGTCGTGCCCTGCTGCGTACCGTCGCCACCGTCGCCGCGTTGACACTGCTCACCGGTGCCGCAGGCTGCGGCAGCGACGCCCAGGCCGGTGCCGGCCAGGCCAGCGAGCTGCGCTACCAGGGCTCGGTCGGCCAGGTCACCCTCCCCGAACTCGCCGCCGACCTCGGCTACCTCGGCGACGTCCGACTCAAGTGGATCGGCAACGTCACCGGCGGCCCGCAGGACATCCAGGCCACCGCTACCGGGCAGAGCGACTTCGGCGGCGCGTTCAACGGCGCCATCGTCAAGCTCGCCGCGGCCAACGCCCCGATCACCGCCGTCGTCAGCTACTACGGCTCGGACGCGCAGAGCTTCCAGGGCTACTACGTGCTCGACGACAGCCCGATCCGCGGCCCTCGCGACCTGATCGGCCGCAAGGTCGGCATGAACACTCTCGGCGCGCACGCCGAGGCGGTGCTCAAGACCTGGCTGGCCCGGGGCGGGCTCACCGCCGACGAGATCAAGAAGGTCGAGCTCGTCGCACTGCCCCCGGTCAACACCGAGCAGTCGCTGCGGCAGAAGCAGATCGACGTGGCGGTGCTCGGCGGCGTGATCCGCGACAAGGCTGTCGACAGCGGTGGCATCCGCACCATCTTCACCGACTACGAGCTGCTCGGCGCGTTCAGCGCCGGCACGTACGTCTTCCGCGACGACTTCATCAAACGCAACCCGGAAACCGTCAAGGCGTTCGTCACAGGGGTCGGCAAGGCCATCGAGTGGGCGCGTACACAGCCCCGGGAGACGGTGGTGGCCCGGATGCGGGACATCATCGCCAAGCGCGGCCGCAACGAGGACCCGTCGCTCGTCGCGTACTGGAAGAGCAGCGGCGTCGCCGGCCACGGCGGCGTGATCGACGAGCGCGAGTTCGGCACCTGGATCGACTGGCTCGCCGCCGAGGGCGAGCTGAAGGGCGACCGGCCCAAGCCGGCCGACATCTACACCAACCGCTTCAACGCCTTCGTGGACGGGGGCGGCGCGTGAGCACCGACAAGATCCTCTTCGACCAGGTGAGCAAGACCTTCGGTGTCCGCGCCACCCGGCGTGGCGGCGCCCGCGCGGTCACCGCGCTGGACCAGGTGACCCTCGGTGTACGCGCCGGAGAGTTCCTCGTCGTCGTCGGTCCCAGCGGCTGCGGCAAGTCCACACTGCTCGACCTGCTCGGCGGGCTCACCGAACCCAGCGGCGGGCAGGTGCTCGTCGACGGTCGGCCCGTCACCGGCCCCGGCCTGGACCGGGGCATCGTCTTCCAGCAGTACGCGTTGCTGCCCTGGCGCACCGCCGCAGGCAACGTGGCGTTCGGGCTGGAGGCCAAGGGGGTGCCCCGCGCCGAGCGTGGCGACCTGGTCGCGCACCACCTGGACCTGGTGGGCCTTACCGGGTTCGCCGACCGCTACCCGCACGAGCTGTCCGGAGGGATGAAGCAGCGGGTCGCCATCGCCCGCAGCCTCGCGTACGACCCGGACGTGCTGCTCATGGACGAACCGTTCGCGGCGCTCGACGCGCAGACCCGCGACTCGTTGCAGGACGAGCTCGTGCGGATCTGGGCCCGTACCGGCAAGACCATCGTGTTCATCACCCACGGCATCGACGAGGCCGTGTACCTCGGTCAGCGGGTGGCGGTGCTGACCTCCCGACCCGGGCGGGTCAAGCAGGTCATCGACATCGACCTCGGCGATCGGGACGCCGTCGAGGACGTTCGCTCCACCGACGCGTTCCGCCACCACCGGCACCAGATCTGGACGCTGCTGCGCGACGAGGTGCGCGCCGCCCAAGCAGCCGAAGGCGCCACCGGCAGTCGCACCGCCCACACCGGAGCAGCCGGTGGTCGTACTCCCGTTGTCGCCGGAGCCGACGCGCGGCGCGCGGCGCCGACGGCGGCCCACACCGAGGAGGCCCGCGTTGGTTGACATCGCCGAACGTCCCGCCCGGCTGGCGGCCCCGACGGCCCCGCCCGACGCGGTGGCCGCCGCCGGACCCGGTGCCGGCGGCCTTGCCGGACGGCTGCTCGGCCTCGGCGGCAGGGCGCTGCACCGCGGCGTCGCGATCGTCGCGCTGGCCGTGGTCTGGGAGGGTGCGCCCCGGCTGGGGCTTGTCGACAGGGTGTTCCTGCCTCCGCTGTCGGAGGTGCTGGTGGCCTGGTGGGAGCTGCTGCGCAGTGGGCAGCTCGCCGAGCATGTCGGCGCGAGCCTGACCCGGTCGCTGGCCGGGCTCGGGCTGGCCGTGCTCACCGCCATCCCGCTGGGGCTGCTGATCGGCTGGTACCGGCCTCTCGCCGAGCTGCTCAGCCCGCTGCTGGAGGTGTTCCGCAACACCGCCGCGCTGGCCCTGCTGCCGGTGTTCGTGCTCATCCTCGGCCTGGGGGAGACCTCCAAGATCGCCCTGGTGCTGTACGCGTGCTCGTGGCCGATCCTGCTGAACACCATCGCCGGCGTGAAGGGCGTCGACCCGCTGCTGATCCGCTCGGCCCGCTCGATGGGGCTCAACCACCTGCGGCTGTTCCAGAAGGTGATCCTGCCGGCGGCGGTGCCGACCATCTTCACCGGGATCCGGCTGGCCGGGGCGTACTCGATCCTGGTGCTCGTCGCGGCCGAGATGGTCGGCGCGAAGGCCGGCCTCGGCTACCTCATCAACTACGCGCAGTACAACTTCGCGATCCCCGACATGTACTCGGGGATCATCACGATCTCCGCCATCGGTCTGGTCGTCAACCAGCTCCTCGTCGCCCTCGAACGCCGCTTCTCCACGTGGCGCGTCGACGTCTCCGCCGGATAGGACACTGTCATGCCTCGAACCCTGCACCTCAACGCGTTCCTGATGGGCGTCGGCCACCACGAGGCCGCCTGGCGGCATCCCCGCACCGACCCGCGCCGGGTCACCGACGTGCGGCACTTCCAGGAGCTGGCCCGGATCGCCGAGCGCGGCACCCTCGACTCGGTGTTCCTGGCCGACGGGCTGTCGGTCGGGCCGAACCCCCGGCACAACATCCAGGCCGTCTTCGAGCCGCTGACCCTGCTCGCCTCGCTGGCCGCGGTGACCGAGCACATCGGTCTCATCGCGACGGTCTCCACCACCTACAACGAGCCGTTCCACACCGCCCGCAAGTTCGCCTCCCTGGACCACCTGAGCGGCGGCCGGGCCGGCTGGAACATCGTCACCTCCGCGCAGGAGCGGGAGGCGGTCAACTTCAACAGGGACAGCCACCCCGCGCACGCCGACCGCTACCGGCGGGCCGCCGAGTTCGTCGACGTGGCGATCAAGCTCTGGGACAGCTGGGAGGACGACGCGCTGGTCTTCGACACCGCCGCCGGGGTGTTCGCCGACACCGACAGGGTGCACGAGGTCGCGCACCGGGGGCCGGAGTTCCAGGTTCGTGGCCCGCTCAACATTCCCCGCCCGCCACAGGGCCGGCCGCTGCTCGTGCAGGCCGGGTCGTCACCGGACGGCATCGCCTTCGCCGCCCGGTACGCCGAAGCCGTGTTCACCGCCCAGCAGACCCTCGCCGACGGGCAGGGCTTCTACGCCGAGCTGCGCCGCCAGGTCACCGCCGCAGGCCGGAACCCCGACCTCGTGAAGGTCCTGCCCGGCATCGCACCCGTGATCGGCGGCACCGAGGCCGAGGCGCGCACGCTCGCCGCCGAGCTGGAGGAGCTGATCGTCCCCGACTACGCCCTCGCGCAGCTCTCCGGGATGCTCGGCATCGACCTCACCGGCCTGCCGCTGGACGGGCCGCTGCCCGAGCTGCCGGACTCCGGCACCGTGCAGGCCCACCAGAGCCGCTACCGGCTCGTCACCGACCTGGCCCGCCGGGAGAAGCTCACCGTCCGGCAGCTCATCGGCCGGCTCGGCGGCGGCAGGGGCCACCGCGTGGTCGCCGGAACGCCGGAACAGATCGCCGACCAGATCGAGCTGTGGTTCAGCCAGGGCGCCGCCGACGGGTTCAACATCATGCCGCCGCACCTGCCCGGCGGTCTGGCCGACTTCGTCGACCACGTCGTGCCGGTGCTGCGCGCCCGAGGGCTCTTCCGCACCGAGTACACAGGTCGTACGCTGCGCGAGCACTACGGCCTGCCCCGACCGGCCAGCGCGTACGCCGCGCCGACCCTGGTGCCGGCGTGACGACCGTCGAGCGTCCGAGCACGGACGCCACCGAGCTGCACCCCGTCGACCGGGACCTGTTCCGCGCGCTGCTGCGCCGGCAGGCCACGAGCGTCACGGTGGTCACCGCTGTCGCCAGGGCCACCGACCCGGCCTGCCTGGGCGGGATCGGCGCACCGATCCGGGCCGGGTTCACCGCCACCTCGTTCACGTCCGTCTCACTGGACCCGCCGCTCGTGTCGTTCTGCCTGGGCGTCACCTCGTCGAGCTGGCCGGTGCTGGCCCGCGCCGAACACGTCGCCGTGCACCTGCTGGCCGCCGGGCAGCGGGAGGCCGCAGCCGTCTTCGCCACAAGCGGCATCGACAGGTTCGCCGCGTACCCGGACTGGACGCCGGGGCCGTTCGGCGTGCCGCTGCTGACGGGAGTGCTGGCCCGGCTGCTCTGCCGGGTGGTGCACCGCGTCCCCGCCGGCGACCACACGTTGGTGATCGCCGAGCCGCTCGCGTTGGGCGACGGCGGCGACGGCGAGCCGCTGGTGCACCACCAGGGCGGCTACACCACCGCCGTGAAGCCGGTGCCGGCGTGAGCGCACCAGCCGTGCCCGACCTGCTCGCGCTGGACCGGGCCGCCCAGGACCTGCTGTTCCGGGCGGCCCGCACGGCAAACACGTTCACCGACGAGCCGGTCACCGACGCCCAGGTCGCGGCCATCCACGACCTGATCCGGTACGGGCCGACGGCCTACAACGGCCAGCCGCTGCGGATCCTGCTGCTGCGATCGCCGGAGTCCCGGGCGCGACTGCTGCCATACGTGTCGGGTGCCAACAGGGCGAAAACGGCGAGCGCACCTCTGCTGGCGGTGCTCGCCGCCGACGTGGATTTCCACGAGCGGCTGCCGGAGCTGTTCCCGCACCGCCCGCAGGCCCGCGACTGGCTCGCCGACCGGGCGGCGCGCGTCGAGCAGGCCCGTTTCAACGCGACCCTCCAGATCGGCTACCTGCTCGTGGGCGTACGCGCCGCGGGGCTGGCCGCCGGCCCGATGGCGGGCTTCGACGCGGCGGGGGTGACCCGGGAGTTCTATCCCAGCGGGCGGCACGAGGTTCTGCTGCTGCTCAGCGTGGGCCACCCCGGCCCGGACGCCTGGTACGACCGGCTGCCCCGGCTGGACGCCGCGGAGGTGATCAGCGTCCGGTGACTCAGCGGGTTGGCGTCAGCGCGGCTCCCAGGCGTCGGGTAGGGCGGTGAGCTTGCGGACGTGCGCGGGCAGCCGGCCGCTGACGATCTCGGCGAGGCTCACCTCGTCGACCACCCGCCGGACGGCGGCGCGTACCGCCACCCACAGGCCGGGCAGGTTCTCCGCCGCGCCCTCGTACCGGGTCTCCTCCGGCCGCAGGCCGCGCACCCCGGCGAGGGGACCCTCCACGGCACGCAGCACCGCGCCGACGGTCACCTCACGTGGCGGCCGGGCCAGGGTGTAGCCGCCCTCGGCGCCCCGCTGGGCGCGGACGATGCCGGCCCGGCGCAGGTCGGCCAGGACCGCCTCCAGGAACTTGCGGGGCATGTCCTGGTCTGCGGCGATGGCCTGGGTGGACAACAGCGAGGGGTACGCGGTCGCGAGGCTCAGCGCCGCCCGTACCGCGTAGTCGCCGCGCGCGGAGATCTGCACCCTGTCATCATGCCCGCCCGGTGCCGCCGCCCGGGCCGGTGGGCGACCCGGGCCGCCTGGAGTGCCCCCCGTTCGCCGGTTCGCCGAGCGCGCCGGAGCGGAACCACCCTCCGTTGGCGCCTGTCGGCTCGACTGGCGATCGGGGGCGTACGACCCGGCCGGCCGTCGGCTGCTCGCGGGCCGCCCGGAACGCGCCAGGGCTCGTGCCGGTCTCCCTGGTGAAGAAGCGACCGAAGTTGGTGGGCTCGGAGAAGCCGAGCTGTCGGCCGATCTGCGCGATCGGCTCGTCGGTTGCCGCGAGCAGCCGACCCGCCTGCAACGCGACCCGCTCGTCGATCACCTGTTTGGCGCTGCGACCGGTGACGGCCAGGCAGGCCCGGGTCAACGTCCGCACCGAGCATCCGAGCGCTACCGCGTAGTCCTCGACCCGTCGCGTCCCCTGGTAGCCGTGCTCCACCTCCCGGCAGAACCGCTGGAACGTCTCCACCTCGGGTCGCGGAGGTGACCGGTCCACGCCGGGCAGGGCCAGCCTCAGCAGCAGCACGGCGAGCTGGTGGCGCAGCAGCGCACGGGCGGCGGGTGTGCCGTCGCCGTGCCGTTGACAGTCCACGGCGAGCTGGCTGACCTCGCTGATCACCGCGTCCTCGTCCTCGCCGGCAAGTTGCCGCCACGTCGGCGGGGCGTCCGGGTCGACGGCGAGACCGCGCAGCGCGTCGGTGGTCCAACCCACCACTGTCGCGTCGAACTGCGGGCCGGCGCATCGCAGCAGCTGGCCGGCGCGGACCCGCAGCAACGTGCCGGGTCGGCAGGGCAGCAGGTGGAAATCGAGCTCGGCGTCGCCGTGCCCACGCGTGGTGAGGATCAGCAACTCGCGCTCAACGATGACCGGCCGACGCCAGCCCGGGTCACCGGCGAGGTCGGCAAGCGCGAACGTGGAAATCTCGTCGGCTACGGGTGACGCCGTTCCGATCGGTGGCGCGGGGGAGGGATCGGTAGAGACCATCGCCTGCGACGGTAGCCCGAACCGCAGGTCATTGCATCCCGATCAGCTGTGCGGGTCGTTCCCGGGGCCATCGCGACGCACCCGCAGGGCTTGTCGCGATCCTGGAGGCCGGGCTACCTTACCCGGCGGTAGCGCTGTCCGGCCCCGGTCCGCCGGTCGCCCGCCGGGCCGGCAGGCACCGCCGACTCGCGATGGGATGGGCATGACGCAGCTGTTCTCGGTCGAAGGCAAGACGGTACTGGTCACCGGCGGCTCGCGGGGGATCGGTCTGATGATCGCCCAGGGCTTCGTCCGGGCCGGCGCACACGTGATCATCTCGTCCCGCAAGGCGGACGTCTGCGAGGCGGTCGCCAAGGAGCTCTCCGCGGAGGGCCGCTGCGAGGCCATCCCCGCCGACCTGGGCGCCGACGCCGGTGCCGAGGCACTCGCCGCCGCCGTGCGGGAACGCTTCGGTCGCCTCGACGTGCTTGTCAACAACGCAGGCGCCACCTGGGGCGCACCGCTGGAAAACTACCCGGAAGCCGCGTTCGACAAGCTCTGGGCCGTAAACGTCAAGGCGGTCTTCCGGCTCACCACTGCCCTGCTGCCGGAGCTGCGCGCCGCTGCCAGCGCCGACGACCCCGCCCGGGTCATCAACATCGGGTCCATCGACGGCATCCGCGTGCCGTGGATGGAGGTCTACGCGTATTCGGCAACCAAAGCTGCCGTCCATATGCTCACCCGCAGCCTCGCCCACCAGCTCGCCGGCGAGCAGATCACCGTCAACGCGATCGCACCCGGCCCGTTCGAGAGCAAGATGATGGCGTTCGCCCTGGACGACCCGGCGAGCCGGGCCAGCATCGAGCAGCAGGTGCCACTGGGCCGCATCGGGCGCCCCGACGACATGGCCGGCACGGCCATCTACCTGTCCTCGCGGGCCGGCGCGTACCTCACCGGCGCTGTCATCCCCGTCGACGGCGGCATCACCACGCACGGCTGAGCACCGGCCGACCCGGGGCGCGGCAGAACCGCCGTACCCCCGGGTGTGCCGGGGCCGCGCGGACTCGGCAGATCCGCGCGGCCCCGTCTGGCCGGTTTGCCCGTTCGGGCGGTGGTCAGCGACCGGCGAGCAGCCGGGTCACCGCCGTGTCGACGTCCAGGTGCTCGGCCTCCCGGCCGCGCGGGACGACGACGTAGGTCCGTCGAAGGAAACGCACCAGGACGCTGCGCGGCACCTCGAAGAGGGCGTTGCCGTCCGGTGACGAGAGGGCCAGCGCGACGAAGTCGCCGCGCGGAGTGGCCCAGGGCCAGACCCGCACGTCGCCGATGCCGGCTGGCTCGTCCAGGCCGGTGACGAGCAGTTCGCGGGCGAAGGACCAGCTCACCGCCTCGCCGCCGGCAGATTCGGCATGGAACAGGACATGGACCGCATACGGGTCAGCAGGGTCGTAACGCAGACTGGCACGCACCGGCAAGGCGGTGGCGTCAGGTGCGACGAGCCTTAGCGACGTCTCGACCTCTACGGTCGTCGGTCGGATGACACTCATGGACGTTCTCCCCCCGGCACCGCTGCGGAACGCGCGTGTCCCGCTTTTCCCATACTCAGGTGCTACTCCTGGCTACGCTCCGCCATACGCTGACTTCACCCAGTGGTGGGAAGGGGGACGGAAAGACCGCGTGAATGTGAGGATTCATGTAGGATTTCCGGTTCTGCCCAGTGCGTGATGCCGCCCGGCATCGGGTGGTTCAGTCGTCGACTTACTCCGGTAACGTCCAGTCGACCGTTGCAGTGACGGGCCCGGGCGACACTGGGGGGTGAAATGGTCACTAACCGGTCCTCAGTGGATCCGGTGGTCGTGTCCGGTCCGCCGAACGTCGCGGTCCGAGCAGCCGAAAAGCGGGGGTACGAAGTGTCGATGGAGCAGCCACATCCGCCTGGTCGGCCGGCGTCCGACGACAGACGCTCCGGCAGCGATACGCGCACCGGTGGCACCGGTCACGGTGGCGTCCTCGTGACCGCCGATCGCCCTCGGCGCCCCCGCTGGCGGGAGCGCATCTCCACCACCCTCGACCTCGTCCGCGCCAACCCCACCGGCCGGATCACCCTCAAGATCGTTATCGCGATCGTCGGGGCGCTTGTGGTGACCATCGGCATCGCCCTCATCCCGCTGCCCGGCCCCGGCTGGCTGCTGGTCATCGCCGGCCTCGGCATCTGGGCCGTCGAATACCACTGGGCCCGCCGACTGCTCGCCTTCACCCGCCGACACGTGTACGCCTGGACCAACTGGGCCAAACGACAGTCGCTGCCACTGCGCTTCGTCCTCGGCTCCGTGGGGCTGCTCTTCGTGGGGACTGTGGTGTGGCTCTCCCTCAAGTACAGCTTCGACATCGACCTGGTCGCCATCGCGCTGGACTACCTCGGGGCGCGCTGACCCGGATTTCCGGTCCGGCTCCACGATCGGGTAGAGTCAACGGCGCTGAGGGCGATTAGCTCAGTGGGAGAGCGCTTCGTTCACACCGAAGAGGTCGCTGGTTCGATACCAGCATCGCCCACCGTAAGTATGTGCAGGTCAGATGCCCGTTACCGGATACCACGGTAACGGGCATCGCTGTATTTGGCGCTTACATTGGGAGCAGCGGCGGATGTGGCGGTCCGGGTCGGACCGCGGCAGGCGCGATCCCCGACCGGTCTCCGGTGGAGTTAGACGTTGTGGTCGTGTGTGGGAGTCAGCCCGTGGTGGGCTTGGTGGCTGGCCATGTGTCGATGGGGTGGTTGGGGTTGCGGCGCATGGGGCGGATCGTCGGGCCGTCGGGCAGCGTGATTGCCGGTCGGTCGGTGTATCCGTAGCGGGTGTACAACCGCTGGGACTGGCTGGTTGTGGCGGTCCATGAGGGTAGGTCGATGCGGTCGAGTCGGCTGCGGTGGTGGTGGAGGATGGCGCTGCCTCGTCTGGTGTGCTGAGCGTTGGTTGCGACGGCGAGGAAGGCCAGGTGGTAGTGCGGTTCGGTGGGTCGCTGGTTGGTGAGGGGTTGGTTGAGGATGTCGAAGCGGTGGGCGTGTGGGCCGGCTGCGTCGGTGAGTCGTGTTGGGTAGTTGGCCGGTGGTGGGATCGGGCGGTAGCGGTGGAAGCCGACGGTGGCGGTCAGGTCGGCGGCAGAGCTGGGTCATCCCGGGCTGGGTCACCCCTTCGGCGGCGCCGAGTTCGGAGAGGCGGTGCGGGCCGAGTTCGTCCAGCCGGTACAGCGTCGAGGCCGCAGTCAGGCTGAGCCCTCCGGCGTGGTGAGCCAGCGGAACAGTCGGAGCAGGCGGTCGAAGCTGGCGACGCCGCGGGCCAGATCGACGCCGCCGGCGCGGTCGCCCTCCGCCGCCGGCCGGAACGCCGGCCCGGACGGACACCTCGTCGGCGCCGGCCGGGCGCGTTGACCACTGATGGTGCAATTGACGCTGACGGATCCGTACCCGGGGAGGAACCTGATGGCTGACCACAGTGGGCTGCCGATCGCCGCGCTCCTGCTCGGGGGCCCGGAGGACGGACCTGGCGAGCTGGAACTCGGTGCCCGGCAGTTGGCCCTGGAACTGGCGCCGTACGGGGAACGGTTGCCCGCGCCGACCGAGGTCGCGCCGGACGGCACCCGTGCCGGCGAGATCGAGATGATCGGTGCCGTCGCGCTGGCCATCGAACCCGTTCTCCCGTCGATCATCGCGGTGCTGGAACTCCTCCTCGCCTGGGCCGGCCAGCGCCAGGGACGCGGCGTGCGGATCGTCGAGCCGGACGGCAGCGAACTCGACCTCACCGGAGTCTCCGCCGCCGACCAGCGCCACATCGCCCAGACCTGGCTCGACCGGAAACTTCCCCGGTGACGCGCAGACGCGCCCTGTTGATCGCCTGTAACGAGTACGACGATCCCAAGCTGTCCCGCCTCCGGTCTCCGGCACACGACGTTCAGGTGCTGGCCCGGCTGCTCGGTGACCCGACGGTCGGCGCCTACGACGTACGGCTGCTGGTCAACCCGACCGAGCACGAGGCCCGGCTGGAGATCGCCCGACTGCTGCGGTCGGCCGGCCGGTCGGATCACCTCCTGCTCTTCTTCGCCTGCCACGGTCGACGCGACATCGACGGGCTGCTCTACCTCGCTCTCGCCGACACGGACGTCGACGACCTGCCGGCCACCGCGCTTCCCACGGAACTGATCAACCGACTGCTCAACCGCTCGGCCTGCCAGCGGATGGTCCTGCTGCTGGACTGCTGCTTCAGCGGAGCGGTGTCGCGGGTGTTGACCCACCAGGGCGACGCGGGCGTCCGCGGCGGGGACCTGTTCCCGGGCGAGGGAACCGGCCGCGCCGTCCTGACCGCCACCACCGCCCACGAGTACGCCTGGGAGCCGGCCGGCGAGCCGCTGCCGCTGACCGACAACCCTCGGCACTCCGTCTTCGCCGGTGCGGTGATCGAAGGGCTGCGCACCGGTGACGCCGACCTGGACGGTGACGGACTGGTATCCGCCGACGAGCTCTACAGGTACGTCAGGGACTCGGTCGCGGTGGCCGGCGGGCAGACGCCCCGCCGCTGGATGTACGGCGAGGGCGACCTCTACGTAGCCCGGAGCTCACGGGGCCCGGCCCTGGCCACGGCGGCCGGCCGGACCGCGCCCCTGCCGCCGGCCGGGGTGGAGGTTCGGGACGGGCGCGGTGCCGACCGGTCGGACGGTCCGGTCCCGCCCCGCCAGCGGCCCGTCCCCTGGGCGGCGGAGCGCCTGCACTGGGAGGCGGGGTTGCCCGAACCGGTGGAGCGGATGCTGAGAGGTTTGGCCGACCGTACGGGTTGGCTGGCCCTGCGGGCGGGCGGCTGGGACGAGGCGACCACCCGGTTCGGGGCGGCGGTGCGCGCCGACGGGACGGCCGGTGCCTGGTGGGGACTCGGGATCAGCCACGCGATCGGCGGACGCTGGCGGGCCGCAGGCCACGCGTTCGCGGCGGCCGCCGGAGGGCTGCGGGAGGCCCCGCCCGACCACCCGGCACCGACGGCCGCGCTGACCGCCGGGGCGCTGCTGCTCGCGGTCGTCACGCTGCGGGCGGGCGGCGACCAGCGCGCGGCCCAGGTGCTGACCGACTCCGTCGACGCGTTGCCGCTGTGCCCGCCGCTGCTGGTGCTCTCTGCGGCGTGGGCCGGTGACGGTGCGGCGCTGACCCGCGCGTTCCTGCTCGACCCGGAGATGGCGGTGGAGTGCGAGGCCGCGGGCATGGAGATCGGACCGGCCGTCCAGGAGGCCATCGCCTGCGGCGAGGCGCAGGTCCGCCGGCTCGACGTCGCCCGCACCCGGCTGCGCGCCACCGACCCGGCCTGGTCCGGCGGTCCGGCCGGCGACGGCGGGCCCGAGGGAGTACGGCGGTCGCCGCTGGCGCGGCTGCAGGAGGTCCGGCGGACCGTGGAGGTACGCCGAGACGAGCTGATCTCCCTGCTGCACGCCCGCCAGCTCGGCGTACGGGACGCGTTGCGCGCACCGGTGCCGGACGGGGGCGGAGCGGTGGTGGCGGACATCCGCAACGCCATACACACGGGTCACGAGGCGCTGCGGGCGACGGACCGGCCCGCACCGCTGGCTGCGGTCGGTATTCCACCGATCCGTCCGATGCGTTTAATTTAAGCTAATAGATTTCCCCTGTGCGAAGGGTTCTACCGCACGCGGTTGCTTCCGTACTATTTGTAGACCTGCCGCAATGGGTGGTTCTCGACATCGCATCGGAGGAGACATGGTCGATAGCGGTGTCCTCCGGCGCTGCCGAAGTGCGCTCGGGTGGCGGCGCCGGTGACCCTCGAATCCCACGACCACCGCCGGCTGGTCGACGCGATGCTCGCACTCACCGGTGCCGAGGTACGCACCCACCGCGACCGGTACGTACGGCAACTCGGCCACCTGATCGACGGCGAGCCGGTCTTCCGCCGCTCCGACGTGCCCTTCACCGACCTCTGGGGACTCGTCGCGGCCTGCGAGGAGGTGCCGGGGGCGCTCCGGCTGTTGCCCGCGGCGGTGGCGGCGGTGGACGGTGAGAGCCCGGAGCTGGACCGCTTCCGCGCACTCGTCGCCATCCACCTGCCGCCGGAGATCCTCACCGCCGACGAACGCGGCCGGATCGTCGAGCTGGCCGACGGCCTCGATCCGCCGGTGCTGCTGGACCTGTGCCGCGGCGCGGTGGCGCGGCTCGGTCCGCGGGTGCGCCCACCGGTCACCGACCTGGCGGCCGTACTCCGGGAACTGGAGGACGCGATCTCCGACCCCGACGTACGCCCGCCGCTGGTCGCCTTCCTGGACGACCTTGCGGGCCGGGTCGCCCTACCGGCCCGCCGGATCGCCGGCCGCCTCGCCGACGAGGTCGCCCGGCGGATGGGGGTCCCGCCGGGTCCGGCGGCGGCCCCGCCGCCGGCCGGGTCGGCGGGCGGTCCCAGACCCTCGGACGGCGACCAGTACCGCTCCTACTTCGTGGTGCTGCTGGACGCGGACGGCATCGACGCCTCCCGGTACCTGTTCGAGGCCTGGTTGGTGACCCCGGGCGATCCCGGCCGGCTGCCGTGGCACTGGGAACGCGTCCCGGACGGGCCGGGGGATCGGTTCCGACTGGAGCAGATCCAGCTCAAGATCGATGAGGCGCTCACCGAGCTGGCCAATCGCAGTACCGCCGAGATCGGTCAACTGACTGTCGAGTTCATCGTGCCCCGACCCCTGCTCGACTACGAGTTCGACCGGTGGCAGGTGGCGGCTCCGGGGCTCTACACGGCCCTCGGCGTGCACTACCCGGTGGTCGTCCGCGACCTCACCCGGATGCGCAACTCCCTGATGCGTCCCCGCTGGCGGACGCGGCACCGGCGGCTGCGCGAGCAGGGTTCCGCCGTGCAGGCCAGGGCGGTCGCCTTCGAGCGGCTCACCGAGCCGTACGTCGCGCAGCACCTGCACGCCCGACTGCTCGGCAACGACGACTACCCGGTCTGTCTCGTGCTGTTCGTCAGCGGCGCCGAACGGCACATCCAGGCGGCGATCGGCGCCGCGGTCACCGCCGGACTGCCGGTCGTCCTCTGGTGTCGCGATCGCGCGGCGGCGTCACGGTTCGATTCGTACATCCCCGAGGTGCTCATGGCGCGCAGCGTCGCAAACCTGCGCGAGCTGGTCTGGGAGCTGCGTCGCGACGCGGGCAGCGAGGGCGGCTCCTCCGAACACCTCGGTCTCCACCTCACCCTGCTGTGGGACGAGATCGACCGGGTGCCACCGGCCGACGCCCTCAGCGCGCCGGTCTAGGAAGGGACGACAGCGTGTTGGAATCACCACCGCAGCCGGAGGACTCCGCCACGGGCGACGGCGAGGACTGGCGGATCTACCTCGGCACCGGACGGCCGCACAACGGCATCGAGCGGCTCCCCGAGCCGCCCCGGTGGCGGCGGTTCGGCGGCGGGCCACTGATCACCTCCGCGCTGCCGGAGGACCGGCAGGGCGCCGAGCGGGCCCGCGGCTACCAGATCACCGACGAGGCGATCGAGATGGTGAACGCCGCGCTCTACCTGCGCCGCCCGCTCCTGGTGACGGGCAAGCCGGGCACCGGAAAGTCCACCCTCGCCTACAGCGTCGCGTACGAGCTGGGCCTCGGGCCGGTGCTCTACTGGCCGGTGACCAGCCGCTCCACCGTGGACGACGGCCTCTACCGCTATGACGCGATCGGCCGGCTCCAGGAGACGAACCTCTTCCAGTCCACCGGGCGGACCGAGGAGATACCGGACATCGGCCGCTACCTGACGCTCGGCCCGCTGGGCACGGCACTCCTGCCCTGGGCACGTCCCCGGGTGGTGTTGATCGACGAGCTGGACAAGAGCGACCTGGGGCTCCCCAACGACCTGCTCAACGTCTTCGAGGAGGGCCGGTTCGAGATCCCGGAACTGGCCCGGCTGCCGGAGGACCAGAGCCTGGCGGAGGTGATGACCAGCGACGGCACCCTGCGGGCACCGGTACGGCGCGGCCAGGTCCGCTGCGCCGCCTTCCCAGTCGTCGTCATCACCAGCAACGCCGAGCGGGAGTTCCCACCCGCCTTCCTGCGCCGCTGCCTGCGACTGGACATCCAGCCCCCGGACGAGCAGGCCCTGGCCCAGATCATCACCTCGATGCTCGGCGAGGAGGCGGTGGCCGCCAGCGCCGACCTGATCACGCACTTCCTCGACCTGCGAGACCGGGGTGCGGTGGCCACGGACCAGTTGCTGAACGCGATCTTCCTGGTCACCTCCGGGGTGCGACCGCCCGAGTCGACCCGCGCCCGGCTGCGGGCGAACCTGATCCGGGACCTCGAAGCGGCCGGCACCCTATGATCGATCGGCTGGTCACCGCCCTCGGCGGCGCTCCCTCGGCCCTGACGGCCGAGGAGTACGCCGAGGCGATCTGGCTGGCCCGCTTCCTGCCCCGCCAGCCGGGGCCGCCCCGGGCCGGGCCGGCCGCGACGGCGAGCGACGCGCCACCGGGGGCGCCACCCGAGCCACCGGCGTCGCCGCCGTCCACCCCCCCGGCCCGGCAGCCCGCCCGGCCGGAGGCGCCCGCGGTGACCGAGGCGGAGCCGTCCGCCAGGCTCTACCTGCCGCCGCCCGCCAACGGGCCCCGCGACCCGTCCTCGCTGCCGGTACGCACTCCCGGGGTGCCCGCCCTGCCGCACGCCCGGGAGATCGCCCGGGCGCTGGCCCCGCTGCGCCGGTCCGTACCCGCCCGGAACGCCGTGCGGCTCGACGAGGCGGAGACGGCCCGACGTTCGGCTGAGGCCCGGATGCTCCAACCGTGCCTCACCCCGGTCACCGAGCCGTGGCTGGATCTCGTACTGCTGGTCGACGGCAGCCCATCGATGGTGGTCTGGGAGGCGACGGCGACCGAGATCCGGACCCTCGCCGACCGGATGCGGGTGAACACGTTCCGGCGCATCCAGGTGTGGTACCTGCGGCCGGACGCCAAGGGCCACCGGCCGATCCTGACCTCTGACGGCGGCAGCACCGCGCGGGACCCGCGCGAGCTGGTCGACCCGGAGGGCCGGCAGTTGACGATGGTGTTGAGCGACTGCACCGGCGCCATCTGGGACGCTCCCGAGCTGCGACGGTGGCTCGCGATCTGGGGCCGTTCCGGTCCGGTCGCCGTGGTCCAGCCGCTGCCGCAGCGGCTGTGGCACCGTTGCCGCCCGACGCTGCACCCCGTGCTGGTCCGGCCGACCCGGCCTGCGGCACCGGCGGCGCAGCTGCACCCCCGCCTGCGTGACGAGGTGCCGGACCACCTTCCGCGCGGTGCGGTCGCGATACCGGTGCTGGAACTGGCACCGCGCTGGTTCGCCGCCGGGGCCGCCCTGGTCAGTGGCCGCGCCCTCGGCCCGGTCGCGGCGGTCGCGCTGCTGACCACCGACCCTCGTCCGCTGCTCGTCGACCCGCTGCGGGAGCCTCCGTCGCCTGAGCCGCTGGACCTGACGCCGGTCCAGCGGGTCGCCCGGTTCCGGGCGATGGCCTCGGACGAGGCCCGTCAACTCGCCGAGTTCCTTGCCGCCGCACCGCTGACACTGCCGGTGATGCGCCTGGTGCAGCGCCTCATGCTGCCACGCTCACAGCCGCAGGACCTCGCCGAGGTCTACCTGAGCGGGCTGCTGCGCCACGCGGCGAGCTGGGCCGAGGACACGCCGGTCGAACAGGCCCGCTACGAGTTCCTTCCCGGCGTACGGCAGGAACTACTCTCCGGACTGCGGGTCGGTGAGGCGCTGCGGATCCTCGACGTCGTTTCCCGCTACGTCAACGAGCACATGGGCGCGGCTCTGGACTTTCCGGCGCTGCTCGCCGGACAGGTCTCGGACCGGCTGGCGACCCGACTGGGCCGCCCGTTCGCCGAGGTGGCCTACACGGTGCTGCGCAGCCTGGGAGGCCGGTACTCGGAACTCGCGCGGCGGCTGGCTCCGGTCGCCCTCGGCCCGCCAGCCACGCCAACGCAGCGGACCGACCGGCGGCTACCGATCGCGGCGACACCCGAAGAGGGGGACGACATGACCGCACAGACCGCTCCAGGAGATCGGGGCCGTTCCAGCGTCGGGGAGCAGCCGGCGGTGTTCGGGAACGTGCCGCCCCGCAACCCCGACTTCACCGGGCGGGAAGAACTGCTCAACGTGCTGCGCCAGCGGTTGACCGACAACGTCACCGCGGTGCTGCCGCACACCGTGCACGGCCTCGGCGGAGTCGGCAAGAGCCAGCTCGCCGTCGAGTACGTCTACAAGTACGCCAGCGACTACGACCTGATCTGGTGGGTTCCGGCCGAACAACCGACCCGGATCCGGGAGTCGCTCGTCGCCCTGGCCCGCAAGCTTGATCTGGTCAGCGACGACGTTGACGTGTCGCAGGCCCTGGAGACCGTGTACGACGCATTGCGCACCGGACGGCCGTACGGCCGGTGGCTGCTGGTCTTCGACAACGCGACCCGGGCCGAGGACCTGATGCCGTTTCTCAGCAACCCCGGCGGGCATGTGCTCATCACCTCCCGCAACCACAACTGGGCCGGGGTGGCGGACAGCATCGAGGTGGATGTCTTCACCCGTCAGGAGAGCATCGAGCTGATCCGGCGGCGGCTGCCGGAGCTGGACGACGAGGACACCGACCGGCTGGCGGAGCAGCTGGGGGACCTGCCGCTGGCCCTGGAGCAGGCGGCGGCCTGGATGCTGGCGACTGGCACCCCGATCGACGAGTACCTCGGCCAGTTGGAAAAACGGGTCGGCCTGTTGCTGCGGGAGAGTTCACCCGCGTCGTACTCGACGCCGGTGGTGATCACCTGGGGGCTGGCATTCGACCAGCTGGCCGAGCAGACCCCCGCCGCGTTGCAGTTGCTGGAGCTGTGCGCCTTCCTCGGTTCGGAGCCCATCTCGATCAGACTGCTGCCGATGGGGCGCTACGCCGGGCTGCCCAGCCTGCTCGACGCCACCGTCCGGGACGACATCCAGTTGCGCCGGGCGGTGCGGGACATCGGCAAGTACGGCCTGGCGAAGGTGGACGCGACCCGCAACAGCATCCAGATCCACCGCCTGGTGCAGGCGATCCTGCGGGACCGGCTCACCCCGGCCGACCGGGAGACCTACCGCACCGCCGTGCAGAAGCTCCTCGCCGCCGCGAACCCCGGTGATCCGACGGAGGACCAGGAGATCTGGCCCCGGCACGCGGAACTCAACCCGCACGTGCTGGCCTCCGGGGCGATCGACGGCGAGTCCGACGACATCCGCAAGGTGGTGCTCGACCAGATCCGCTACCTCTACGTCAGCGGCGACTACGAGAGCAGCCGCGAGCTCGGCTCGATCGCGTACCGCCGGTGGCTGGAGAAGCTGGGGGCGGCAAACGAGCAGACCATTATCACCGCCCGGTTCCTCGCCAACGCGCTGCGCTCCACCGGCAATCCGCAGGAGGCGAGGCGGTTGAACGAACGGACGTACGAGATCGCCCGCGACACGCTCGGGTCCGACCACGAACACACGTTGGCGCTGGCCAACAGCTTCGGGGCGGACCTGAGGCTGTTCGGCGAGTGGCAGCGGGCCCGCGAACTGGACGAGGGGCTGCTCGAGGCGCACCGCAGGGTGTTCGGTGAGGACGCCCCGGACACCCTGCGCTGTGCGAACAACCTCGCCGTCGATTACCGATTGCTCGGCGACTTCGAGCGGGCGCGGCGCACAGACGAGGACAACTGGGCGCGCTACCGGCGGGTGCTGGGCGACACGAACCCGTACACCCTGTTCACGGCCACCCTACTCTCCCGGGATCTGGACGGGCTGGGCCGCTACCACGAGGCGCTGCGGTTGCAGCGGCAGTGGCTGCCGCTGCACCGGCGGAGCCTGCGGCCGGACCATTCGAACGTGCTGCGGGCGACCCGGCTGCACGCGGTCACGCTCCGCAAGACCGGTCTCTACAGCGAAGCGCTGACGGTGGCTCGTGAGGTGTACTCGCTGTGCCTGCGCCGGTTCCGGGAGAACCACGCCGACACGATCTCGGCGGCGATGACGCTGTTCAACATCCTGCCCCGCACCGAGCAGGAGCGGGTGGCGCGGGCCCGGGCCCTGGCCGAGGCCCGGGTGCTGGGTGAGGAGACGCTGACCGGCTACAGGCGGGTCCTGGGCGACGAACACCCCTTCACGTACGTCTGCATGGCGAACCTGGCGATCGTGTTCCGCCTACTCGGGGACTACACCGAAGGGCGCCGGCTCGACGAGCGGGCGGTCGCCGGACTCCGTGCCGGGCTCGGGATGGAGCACCCGTACACCCTCTGTGCGATGATCAACCTCGCCAACGATCTCGCTGCCAGCCGGGACCATGCCGGAGCGGCTTCGCTACTGCGGGAGACCCTGGCGGCGGCCCGGCAGGTGAACGGCCAGGAGCACCCGGAGACGTTGATCTGCGCCGCGAACCTCTCGATCGAGCTGTCGGCGCTCGGCGACCGGCCGGCCGCCCGGGAGCTGCGCGACGCGGCCATCGCCGGGTACGAGCGCTCCGTCGGCCTGGACCACCCGGACGCGGCCGAACTGCTGGCCAGCCATCGGGTGTCGATCCCGATCGACCCGCCTCCGACGTGAGCGCTGGCGGATCCGGGAGGACGGCGGCTAGGCCCGGGCGGCGAGCGGGGCGCCCGCCGCCGGGCTGACCGCCTCGGGCGCCTCGGCCACGAGGGGGCGCAGCCAGCGGGTCAGCCGGAGCGGGTCCGGTGCGTCGGCACCGCGACGCCTGATCTCGCGGTGCAGCGCGGCGACGAGTTCCGGCATCTGGTGCAGCGCGGCGGTCTCCCCGTCCGCGCCGTCGCCGCTCAGCTCGGTGAGGATCGCCAGACCGACCCAGGACCGTGGCTCGTCCGGCTGGTCGAGGATCTGGCGGAGGTAGGCGGCGCGGGCGGTCGCGTGGTCGCCGAGGATCTGCGCGATGTCGCCGGCGGACGCCTGTGGTACCTGCGTGGTCACCTGGGCCGGGTCGGTGCAGAGCTGGTCGAAGCCCTCCGGATCTGCCATCTGGAGTCCGGCCAGGTCGAATCGGACGTTGTGGGTCGAGGTCCAGCCGACGTCGTGGGTCAGCACGGCGGAGATCGGCCCGGGTGAGGCCGCCGCCCCGGCCAGCCAGTCGTCCGCCAGCCGGCGCACCCGGTGCGGATCCGGCATCCGGTTGCGCAGGCGCCAGCCGAGCCGGTGTTCGGCGGTGACCTGCCGGGCCAGCGAGGCCGCAGCCGGGGAGACGGGTTCCGCGAGCCAGCGGCGCTGCCGTTCGGTCAGCGTGGCGAGGAACCGCCGGCCCTCCTCGGTCAGGTTCGGGACCCCGTGCAGCAGCTCGGTGGTCTGCCAGACCATGGAGCGCCAGCGGGCGAATTCGAAGTCGGCGAACCGGGCGGCGGCGTCGCGCTGGACGTGCCGTTGCACCCGCCAGAAGTCGGTGACCCCGAAGAAGGCGTAGACACCGTGCAACAGCCCGCCGAGCGGCCGGGGATCGTCGCGCCACGGGGCGTAGTGCCGAGGTTCTGAATCGGCGTGGTGCAGCGGGATCAGGTCGAGCAGCGCCCCGAGTTTGGCGTGCTGCCACTCGTGTACCAGCGCCGCCGCCAGGGCGAGTGGATCGGTAGGTGGGGTCAGGGACACGGCGCCGAACGACTCCATGGCGGTCGCGTTGACGCCGTAACTCTCCTCGGGGGCGACCAGCGGGACGATCGTGGTGAGTCCCGCGGCGATCCCCTCGGCGTAGCCGGGGTGTGACCGCACGAGCACCGGCCACGCCTCGTCGAGGGCCGCCTGCCACCCGGCCAGCTCGGGGTCGGAGAGCCGGCCCGCCGCCCGGAGTTGGTGGACGTCGCGCCACGGGTCGAGGTCGTCGACGATCAGCCGCAGCGTGCGGTCGGCGGCCTGGGCCGCGATCGCGCGCAGGCCGGACCAGCCGGGCGCGTCCGCCGACGGGTCGGTGGGTACCAGGACCGGGCCGATCCGCAGCCGGCCGTCCTCGGCGGTGACGGTGACGCTGCCGGTCCCCGACTCGGCGCGTCCGTACGTCGGCAGCATGACCTGGCCGTCGGTGCTGGACAGCTCGATCGTGAAGTCCAGCCCGGCCCGGGCCGCCGCGGCCGCGGCGATCTCGCCCAGCCGGCCGACGTCGCGGGAGGCCGCGACGGTGCCGACGGTGGCGCCGGAGCGGCGACTGCGGGGCGGCACCGTGGCGGGGCCGGCCCGCAGGCGCCGGAGTGTGACCGTCAGCCAGGAGCCGACGTGCGGAGCGAGCAGTACCTCGTCGACGGCCTCCGGCCGGTGGGCCTGGGCGCGGACGAGCAGCTCCAGCGAGGCCTCGGTGGCCGGGGACGGGTCGGCGTCCAGCAGTGCCCGCAGCAGGAACAGCCGCCGGCTGAGCTGGCCGCGGCGGAGCCGGGCGATCGTCTCGGCGTCGCCGTGGCCCGCGGCGAGCTGGCTGAAGGACTGGGCGGGAAGTCGGATCACGTCGGTCACGCGCGTTGCCTCATCACTCGGGCGACATCGGCCTGTACGCGGCCGGCGATGTGGTCGATCAGATATCGCAGGTCGGCGCAGTAGACCGAGGGATTGCGGAATCCTGAGCCCTTACGGTATCGGTGCGGATAGTACCCTCCACCACAGACCGGATGAACCGAACAATCAAGACACGCCGGAGCGAGTGCCTTCGCGCCGATCTGTCGGGCGATGACGGCCGGGTGCCGCAGGGCGGCGTCCAACGGGTGATCGGCCAGGGTGAGGCCGGTGGCCGGGGCGCCCTCGTAGGCGGAGCGCAGCGTGTCGACCTGTTCGAGCGACCCGTCGACGTCGATGACGATCACACCGACGGGGCTCAGTCCGATCTGCTCCGACCTGCTGTGGCCGCCCAGTACGCCCACGGCGATCTCTTCGAAGAGGCGGAGGCGGGTCTCCCGCCGGGGCGCGTCGTACCACCGGTCGAAGACGGCGACGAGCCACTCTCCGTACCGGGTGCTGGTGTCGGGCGGACGACCCGGCGGTGGCTCGCTCCAGTTGCCGTGCGGCAGCAGGAAGTCCAGGGCCGGGGGCTGGTACGCCAGCAGCGTCTCGTAGGTCTCGACCGGATCGTTGCGCAGGTCGATGACGCTGAGTATGCCGGCGAACAGGTCGGACTGCTCGCGCAACAGCCGCAGCGCGCGGTCGACGGCGGGGAAGCTGCTCCGGCCGCCGAGGTGCCGGCGGTGCCGGTCGTTGGCCACCCGGCCACCGTCCACGCTGACCCCGACCCGCAGGCCGGCGGCGCGCAGCAGGCGCAGGCGTTGCTCGGTCAGGCGGGTGCCGTTGGTCTGCACGGTGAACTGTGCCGCCGTCCCGGGCGACAGCGCCGCACGCAGCGTGCTGACCACCCGCTGCAACGTGGCGGGTGGAGCGAGAAGCGGCTCGCCGCCGTGCAGGATGACCCGGATCGTCGACAGGCGGTGGTCGCGGGCGTGTTCGGCGATGCGCCGGGTCGCCAGGTCGACGACCTCGTCGGGCATGAAGACCGTCCGGCCCCGCCAAGAACGGTCGGCCAGCTCGTACATGTAGCAGTAGTCGCAGGCGAGGTCGCACCGACTGTGCAGCTTGACGACAAAGTCGTGGAACGGGGTGGGCCGCCAACCGGCCGGTGCGATGTCGAGCGGTGACTCGCCGAGCGGCCACTCGGACGCCGGAGGAAGTGACGGTGGCGCGGTGGTGGCCACGACGGGGTTCAGATCGCGGAGGTGAAACCAGCGACGGGGTCCTGCGGTCGGTCCAACTCGTCGAGAATCCGCTCCAGGCAGTGCACGAACGCGCCCTGCCTCGCCTCCCGGAGTTCGGCGAGGCTGATCTTGCTCACATCCAATTGGTGAGACAGATAATCATCGACCGTGGTTTCCATCGGTTCCTCTATAGGACAATCGCACGCTAGTGATCCTGACCGGCTCCGAACGCGGCAGCTGGAGACGGAGCAAATTACCTAAACTAGCCCAAGATACCAGTGGATGCCGGACAGCCGGGTCAGTCTACGGCCGACGCCCCGCCCCGGACAGTCCATAGCCGGCGCGCGCACCGTGAGCTGTCCGATTTCTGGCAATGGTCGCGGAAGTCGCGGCGCCGCGTCCGCCGCCATCCGGCGGATCGCCCGCGGCAAACCTCCGCCACCGCGTCCGCTCGTGACGCCGTTGTTCGAGACGGCCGCTGGAAAGCCAGCCACCGTGGCAGATCACGCAATCAGAGCCGCTGAACGGCCAAGGTCAGGTACGCGGATCTGCCGCCGAGCGGCCGCGCTGGCTAGGCCTGCTCCTCGCTAAACGGCTCGTCGCTCCACCGCCACCACGCCTCGTTGCCATCGCTGTGAAGTAGGAACTCAGGAACCTCCTGGCCGTCCGGGTACCGAAGCGTCACGGTGTTCCGAACTGCCTCGTATGCGCGCTCCCAGGACTCCGCGTCCTCATCAACGCCATCGAGCAGCCGCAGCTCCTCGGCGAAGAGCGTCCGGACCTCCGCAAGCCCTTCCCTCGTCGTCGCTGCCCTGAACAGCGGCGGTCAGCGCGGGGCGTGATCCAGTGCTCTTCGATCGCGATCAAGTTGCCGATCAACACCTGTCCTCCGATGTCCGGCTGCGGGCCGACATGCTCTCCCGGTCGCCGCTGGACCGCACGTTGCTGTACCGGTGCGTCGGTTGAGTAGCCTCCCTGGTCCCGCCGTCCACGGTTGAGGTCGTGTGATGACACGACGTAGATGAACGTGGGTGACGAAGGCCTCCGGTTGTGGAGTGGAGCTGTCCAGGAACCGCTCCGGCAACCAGGAGGCCTTCGTGTTTCACGCTGACGCCGCTTTGACTCAGCTTGAGGGGCCGGAAGCCGCCCCACCGAGGGTCACCTTGAGGATCTTCTCGTTGCTGTTGTTCGGAATGCTGTCCTTGTCCCCGCCGGTGCTCGTGGTCAGCCACAGGTTGCCGTCGACGGTCGGTTCGACGGTGCGCAGCCGGAAGTACGTCCCGACGAAGTACTGCTGGACGTTGGTGAGCGTGTTGCCGCTGATCTCCGCACGGTACATCCGGTTGCCACGCAGGCAGGCGATATAGAGCACGTCCCGGACGATCGCGATGCCGCTACACGAGGCCTCGGCCACCGGGTACGTCCGGATCGGGGCCCTGAAGTTCGGGTTGGCGCAGTCGCCGGAGGTGCCCTCGCAGGCGGGCCAGCCGTAGTTGCCGCCCTTGACGATGATGTTGGTCTCGTCCACGACGTTGTTGCCGAACTCCTGCTCGAAGAGCCGCCCCTGGGAGTCGAAGGCGAGTCCCTGCGGGTTGCGGTGGCCGTAGCTCCACACGTAGTTGCCGAAGGGGTTGTCCGCCGGCACGGTGCCGTCGGGGTTGAGCCGCAGCACCTTGCCGCCCAGGTTGTTGGTGTCTTGGGCCAGGTCCGGGTTCTGTCCGTCGCCGGCGGCGGCGTAGAGCTTGCCGTCGGGGCCGAAGCGCAGCCGGCCGCCGTTGTGGTACTTGTTGCGCGGGATTCCCGTAACGAGCACCTGCTCGGTGCCGGTTTGCAGCGTGCCGTCGTAACGGATGCGCACGATCCGGTTGTCGGTCGTGGTGGTGTGGTAGATGTACAGCCAGCGGTCGGTGGTGAAGTTGGCCGAGACGGCCAGCCCGAGCACGCCGCCCTCGCCGTTGGTGCCTGCCACGTTCGGCACGGTGCCGATGCTGTGCTTATCGGTGCCGTCCGGGTTCATGGCGACGATGTCGAACAGGTCGCGCCGGCCGTAAAGGACGGTGCCGTCGGGCAGTTGCACCAGGCCCCAGGGAAGGTCCTTCTCGGTGGTGATCACCGTGGCGCCGCAGACCGGGCTCGTGCAGCCTGAGCCGGTGTGCGCGCTGACCGCGGCGCTCGCCCCCGAGACATTGCCCTGGGCGTCCCGGGCGGTCACTGTGTACCGGTAGTCGGTGTCGGGCGTCAACCCGGTGTCGGTGAACGTGGTCGCCGGCGGGTTGCCGGCAGTGCCGGTGGTGGAGCCGACCGCCGTACCGTTGCGCAGGATTGTGTAGCCGGTGACCGCGACGTTGTCGGTGGAGGCCGACCAGTTGAGGGTGACGGCCGTGCCGTTGACCGTCGCGGCCAGGTTGGTCGGCGTGCTGGGCGGAGACGTGTCCTGCTGGCAGAACGGCGGGGTGACCGAGAGCGTGGAGCTGGCCTGCGAGACGTTGCCGGCGGCGTCGCGGGCGTTGACGTACCAGCCCCAGGTGACACCCTGCACGACGCTGAGCGTGGCGGTCAGCGTCCGTCCCGAGACCGAGGTGACGAGCTGGCCGTCGTGGTAGATGTCGTAGAAGGTGACGCCGACGTTGTCCCGGGAGGCGTACCAGGAAAGCGTGACGGACTGGCAGGTCAGCCGGCTGCTGCGCAGGCCGATCGGCCGGGTGGGCGGGCTGGTGTCGGCGGCGAGCCAGGCCGTTTGCCGGCTCCCGGTCGCCGGTGCGGCCGCTGCGGCGTTGGCGGGTACGCCGGTCAGGACGGTGCCGGCGCAGACCAGCAGGGCGAGCGGGACGCGGTGTCGGAGCTGGTGAGGACTAATCCGCACGGGTGCTTTCCTTCCCGGGGTTCTTGGTCAGTACGGGTAGCCGGGGACATTGAGCCGCACGCTGTACAGGCCCGAGTCGTTCGTTCGGCCGGAGGTGATGTAGAGGGTCTGCCGGTCGGGTCCGCCGAACGCCACGTTGGTGGTGCCGGTGCCGCCGGAGCGGATCGTGCCGAGCTGCGCGCCGGCGGGCGAGTAGACGTGGATCAGCCCGTCCGAGCCGGAGGCCCAGTACACGTTGCCGGCGCAGTCGATGGTGACCCCGTCGGGACCGCCGAGGTAGTTCACGAAGACGCTGCGGGCGCCGGTGCTGCCGTCGGGCTGGACGACGTACTTGTAGATTTTGTTCTCGGAGTAGGCGCCCACGTAGAGCGTGCTGCCGTCCGGGGAGAGCGCGATGCCGTTGGGTTGCCGCAGCCGGTCGTCCACCAGCGACACCTGGCCGCCAGAGACGCGGAAGACACTGGTACGTCCGCTCATCTGGTCGGGTCGGTTGCCGCGTTGGAAGTTGGGGTCGGTGAAGTAGACGACGCCGTCGGAGCGGACCGTGACGTCGTTGGGTGAGTTGAACGCCCGGCCCTGGTAGTCGGCGGCGCCGGTGCTGCGTGCCTGGTCGCTCAGCCGGTATGCGGAGACGTTCCGCTGGTCGTGGGTGGCGGCGATGATCTGCTGGGCGTCAGGGCTGAGTGCCAGGCCGTTGCTGCCGGCGTTGGCGATGAAGGTGTCGAAAGTCGCCGGCGGGGTGAACCGGCGGATCGTGGAGGGCTGCACGTTGTTCGGCCCGGTGCCCGCGGCCATGTCGGACATCAGCAGGTAGCCGCCATCGGCGATCCAGACCGGTCCTTCGAGGAACGAGAATCCGCTCTGGATCTTCGTCGCGGACACGGAGCTGGCCGGCAGGGGCGGGCCGTAACCGGTGCCGCCCGGGCAGACCCCGGGGGGCGCGCCGGGTGGGCCGGCGAGCAGGTTGGTGTGAACGTTCACATCAGCGGCGTCCCGAGGTGCCGGGGGCGCGGGTGCCGCACCGGCGGGGCCTGGTGCGGTGGTGAGCGCCAGGCACAGGCCGGTGAGTGCGGCGATGGTTGGACGCCAGGTCATCGGGTACTCCAATCGGAGTCGGTGAATGCGAGGCCCGCGGTTGCCTGGACTGACCCCCCGGCCGCCAACACCTCTTATCGATCACTATCGATGCATATATGACGCAGCTTAGGCGAGGAAGCAGCGCCTCGCATCAGTTCCCCACGATCACCTTTGGCGCATGCCCCGAAGGCGCCGATGACCTGGCCGGGTCGGTGGGGTCCGGCCCTCACCGACCCCGGTACACGAGCCGCTCAGCCCGTCGTGCCGGTCGCTGAGCTTCCAGACCTGGTCACCCGGTAAATCACGGTGGCGCCGCTCCAGGGTCGGACGGGCCCGGGTCGCCGCGACGCCCCGTGCAGGCATCGCTAGGTGCTCCCACTCGATCAGTTTGGTGAGACGGCTGACGGGTGCCCGAAGGGAGTGGTCGAGCCAATCAGGTTCGGCGTTGTCTACAGAGCGATGCGGTTGCCGACCGATCGCTGGACCGGACCGGTGTACTCGGTGAGGCTGAAGCGGCGATGCCCATCCGTGGGATGAACGGTGACGGCGACAACGCTCTCGTCTTCAAATCGCAGCGTGAAGACGGGGTCGAGTTCGCACAGGAATGCAAACGCCTCGCGGTCTTCGTCGCTGTCGCTGACCAGGCGACCATTCGCCTCCCAGCCGCCGGTGGCGGCGGCGATCACGACGACCACCTCGACGCTGTCGAGCAGAGTGGACGAGTTCGCCAACCAGTCCAGCCAGCAGCGTTCCTCGAAGCGGTCCATGCCGTCACCCTTTCAGGGCGAGGCCCGGACGGCTGCCTGCCTGTCGGGTCTCGGGACGTGCGTGACGGAGCAGTCTCAGGACGTGCGTGACACGTCCGGCTAGACGATCTTGTCTGCCTCCATCCATTCAAGGCGGCCCGCAACGGGCCGCACGCGCCGCCGCCTGGGCGCGCGCCGGCCGCTGCCGCTGTCGCTCTGCGGCCGTCACGCCTGATGCCCGGCGGCTGGCGCGGACAGCGGGAAGCCCGGAGGGCCGCCGCAGAACGACAGGGAGGTTGACCGGTGGTGTGGCCGGCAGCCAGCCGGGCCGCGCGGCCAGCAGCCCGCGCGGCGTAGGGGAGCGCACGCCGGCCGTGTCGGCGAGCTGGCCGGCGGTCGCGCGGCTGCGGTCAGAGCGCCTCCGGCGGGGGCGCAACGACTCCAGGATGGCCGGGGCTTCGCCAGCGGGTCACGGTCCGTGGGTGGTTGCGGTAGGCCATCCCGCCTGCCACCGACCCAGGGCAAGCCGAGCAGACCACCGCTCCCTAGAAGGCGGGTCGGCGGCATACGGGATGGGTCGAAGTGGCGGCTAGCTAGCCTGGGGTCACTTGGCGGTGAGCTTGTCGACGTCTGGGGCGTAGACGGTCATCCAGTGCGGGTGTAGCCGGTAGTAGACCACGTCGTTGTCCCAGTCGAAGGCGTCGTCGCCGTAGAAGTCCTTGAAGTAGTTGAGCAAGTCTGGCCAGTCCGCGGCAGCCTCACTGTCCTGAGGGTTGAGGATCTCGACCGTACCGTGCGTGAAAACGCCCAAGTCCTCGCCACGCATGTGCGCGACGCTGCCGGCCGGCCGGGCGGCGAGGTGGCGGGCCTTGGCGGCGCTGGGCGCCGTCCCGAAATGCCACTTGCCGTGTAGGAAATGCCCGTCCACGCCGCTGATCCGCGGCTCGCCCTTCGCCGTCACGGTGGAAAGGGCAAGGGTGCACATGCCGGTGAGTACCTGGGTGAGCTGCTCCGCGGTCAGGGTGCGCTCAGTGATGATTGAGCGAAGATGCGAGGTGGAGCGGGACAGAGAGGAGTCCAGGAGACTCTGGAGCTCTTTGAGATCTTCCGGCGTTTCGCGCATCGAGGTCCTTATCTATTCGTAAGGCCGGTTCACGTCCACCACCGACGCCGACCGGTGAAACCATGCTCGATCAAAAACCTGACACCTTGTGTCGTACTTCTTTTCTCAGCAGTGATTAATCACGCGGGGCGTCTCAATGCACCTGCCGCAGCGGCGGGCGCGCCCGAGTCAGCCGGGGGAGGAGTCGGCTGAGCGCTGGGAAGAGGCCTTGGGCCACTTCGGGGCCAAGCGTGCACAGCTCCTGGCGGCGCTCACCGTCAGCCGTCGTCGTAAGCGGGTATTTAAAGATCATCGGGCACAGATCCGGCACAACCGCGAAGACGCATGCGAAAGGTTAGGGCAGGTCGATGAGTCCTGATCGTTGCCTGGGGTCAAGGGGTCGACGACGACCAGGTCTAGGCCTAAGAGTGGGAGCTGGCGCGGAATGATCAAGCGCCCCGTCAGCGAGTCACTGCACGTACGTCCTGGTAGAAGCAGGACTCGTTGGCTGAGCGCTACTCCCTTCCTAAACCGTTTGCGACAGCAGCGGTAACAGCAACCGGCCGGGACGAGGGCAGCCGCCAGCGGCCGAGCACGTACAGCCGCTCGAGGTCGCAAACGTGGACGGACCCTGCCGAACGGAGCGCCCAGAACTTGCAAGGAGAGGTCGAAGTGCCTGCCAGGACGCAGTGAGTCTGCCGGCGTCTGAGGGGTTATGAGGGGGCCTGGGGGTCGGTAGCGTTGGGCGTGATTGCGGCCGATGGGTCGGTGGTGCATTCCCGCGCTACGCGAGGAGGTTCCGGGTGGATGCCTTGCCGGAGTTGACGTTCGGGCAGCGGTTGAAGGTCTACCGCGAGCGGTCCGGGAAGACTCGTGCGGTGCTTGGTGGGTTGGTGGGGCGCAGCGCCGAGTGGGTTAAGGCGGTGGAGACGGATCGGATCCTGCCGCCGCGTATTCATATGCTGGATCGGATCGCGCGTGCCCTCAAGGTCGAGGTGTCTGCCTTGGTCGGAGAGTTGAGTGATCGTTCGGCCGTGATCAACGGGCCGGAGCATCCGGCGCTGGCGTCGGTTCGGGATGCCGTGAACCGCTTTGCGATCTCCGGAGACATCCCCGTGGAGTCGTTGACCAGTCTTCGGGGGCGGCTTGCGGCGGCGTGGCGGGCCCGTCATCAGGCGTCGGATCACCGGACGGTGCTGGGTGGGTTGTTGCCGGGGTTGCTGCAGGATGTGCAGCGTGCCGCGTTGGCGTACGAGGGTGCCGAGCGGAGGCAGGCGCAGGCGTTGTTGGCGGAGACGCTTGGATTGGCGCAGATGTTCCTCGCCTACCAGCCTGCTGCGGAGTTGCTGTGGCGGGTTGCGGACCGGGCGATGGTGGCGGCGCAGGAGTCCGGTGATCCGGAGGCGATTGCCGGTGCGGCGTGGTTCCTGTGCCAGGTGCATCGGGACGCCGGGGACTGGGACACCGCGATGGCGGTGACGCTGGACGTGCTGTCGGCTCTGGAGTCGCGGACGGCCGACGGAAGCATGAATCTGCTGGCACTGTGGGGATCTCTGAACTTCGAGGCCGCGTACACGGCCGCTCGTGCTGGTGAGGAGGGGCGCGCCTGGCGGTACTGGGATCGCGCGGACCGGGTGGCGCAGCGACTGCCGCAGGGCTTCTACCAGCCGCAGACGTCGTTTTCCCGCGTCATCATGGGTGCTCACGCGGTGACGGTTGCGGTGGAGTTGCAGAAGTCGGGTGAGGCGGTTCGGCAGGCACGCCGCCACGACTCGGCGGCGATTCCGTCGAGGCCACGACGGGCACGGCATCTCATCGAAGTCGCGCGGGCGCACTACGGCAAGGACGACAAGGAAACGGCCGTAGCAACCCTCCAGCAGGCGTACGAGGCGGCGCCGGAGACGATCCGCTTCAACGGGTACGCCCGACAGATCACCCTGGACCTGCTCGACGGTCCGCGGTCTACTCGCGATGATGCCCGTGACCTCGCGGTGAAAGTTGGCCTGGTCTCGTGATCTAGGGGTAGGAACCTTACCCATTCGGCACTGCGACTGTACGTAGCGTCGCCCTCACGGGATGCGGCGGGCGGTGCGGCAGTCGCCTGGTCGCCGCGTCCCCCTCATTAGAGGGTGGTGATGCCGCCCTCCTGAACGACGAGGGAGGGCGCGTGCGGCGCGTCTCGTACGACGAGTACCTCTCGGCCACCGCGTTGACCTTTGCCCGACGGCATCGGCCGGTGTGGTCGTGGCAGCTCTGGCGGCACATCTGCCGCTGCGGGGCCGACTTGCCCTGCCGTGGCCGGCACCGGATTCCGATCAATCGGGGCCACTGGCCGCAGGTGGGCGAGCAGTGAACGCCGGCCAGGAGCAGACGATTCTCGCGGTGCACGTCCGAGGGCTGGACGGCATGTGTGTTGGTTGCCGGGCGTGGTGGGCGCGGCTCACGCCGTACCCGTGCTGGCAGGTGGAGTGGGCGACCAGCCGGCAGGCCCGCGCGAGCGTGGTCCGGTTTCTCGGCGGTGTGTGGTGACCAGCCACGGTCCGGTCCTGCCGACCTGGAGCTGCGGCGGTTGCGATCTACCTTGGCCATGCCGGACCCGCAGGCGGGAGCTGCGTGCGGAGTACGCCGACGCTCCGGTGTCGCTGGCCCTCTACCTCGGTGCCTATCTCGTCCAAGCCGCCGAGGACATGCCTTGGGCGCCGGCCGGCGCGCTGCATCGCCGCTTCATTGGCTGGACCAGGCGACTGCCGGAAGTACAGCAGCGATGTACAGCAACCATGCCGGCCGAACCAGACCGGCATGAGCGTCACCAGGCCGGGTGACCTCGTATGACACCCGATCCAACCGGCTCGTCGAGAGTTCACACCGAAGAGGTCGCTTGAGTCCGTCTCTGGTCGCCTTGGCCCAGCAGACGAGATCCGGAACATGCGCGGATTTGATCAAGGGGCGTGCCGGGGAGCCCTCGTGTGTATGTCCTGGTAGGGCGAGATCGGCGGTCACCACCACCGCGATGATCAACGCGAGCGCGTCGACGGGTCGTCGAGCACATCAGCAGCCGGTGGCGTACATGACGGACGGCGCGACGATGTGTCCAGAAACACACACTGGCATCTGTGCGCAGGTCGTCGCACTGGCCGATCTCTCTCGGTAGCCCCTCGCGTACTTACGGTCCGATAAATGACATAGATACATAACGATTCCATCGGTAGCTTCAACTCTCGATGACAGCCGTCGCCGAGCAGCATGAAGACGGCTTCGAGAGCGCCGGAAACGGTTGCTGAACAGGGGGAGTCAGCCGGATGGATTCGTCACGCAAAATCGGGTGTCCGCGAAGCCTGAGACGCCTGGGGGCCGCCGCACTGGCTGCGGCCGTCGCAACAATCGCCTTACTCACCGCTCCCGCGGGTGCTCCCGCCTGGGCGAACCCCTCGCCGGCTCGGATCAGCGGCTCCGATCTGAGCACCAGCAGTGCGCCTGCCCCGGTGCGGCTGCCGGGCGACAAAGCGGTGCGCAACTACACGCCCACACAGTTGAAGTCGTTCGAGCGAACCGGCGGAGACCCCGAGGTGCTGGCGTATTGGACGCCGGAACGGATGAAGGCAGCCAAGTCGCTGGATGCCCCCGGAGATGCGGAATGGGTCGAGAGCAAGGCCCGCGCCGTCGCCAGCAAGACGGCCGACGTCGCGGCGAAGCCGGTTGCCGCTCGGATCTCGCAGCGCGTGACCAACGCCCCGCCACCGGTGACGAATTTCTCGATCACCAATGGCAAGTTGTTCATCGGTGGCTACGAAAGCGGCTCATGGTGCTCGGCGTCGGCGATCAACACCTCGTCCAAGCGGGTGCTGATCACCGCCGGTCACTGTGTCCATGGCGGACAGGGCGGCACCTGGCTGCAGAACCTCGTCTTCGTGCCGGGATACAACGCCTTCAACACCGACCACGACCCGGTCGGCCGCTTCCAGGCGTACTGGCTGCGGACCTTCAACGAGTGGATCAACAACAGCAACCTCAACCGGGACGTCGGCTTCGTGACCACCTACTCCGGCGGCGACTGGAACACGACAGTCGTCAACACCATCGGTGGGCACGGCCTGGTCTACAACGGTGGCACGGAGTTCGACACGTCGATCTTCGGATATCCGGGCAACCGTGACGGCGGCAACGTCATGTGGGCTTGCTGGGGCACTGCCACCGACAACAGCATCTTGGACAACAAATCCAAAATCACCTGCAACTTTGGAGGTGGCTCCTCGGGCGGACCGTGGACCTGGAACTACGACAACGCCAGCGGACTCGGCTCGGTCCGCTCGGTCATGTCCACGGTGAACAGCGATGGCGTCAACAAGGGGCCGTACTTCGACCAGGCTGTCGTCGACGCGATGAACGCCGCCAACGCTGATTGGTAAGTTGAACCGATGAGAATGCGGCCACCACTTCCACTGGCTGCCTGGCTGCTGGCTGTGGTGGCCGCACTGAGCGCCTGCGGCTCCGCAGCCGAGCCCGGCAGTGACACATCAGGCGTCCGAGCGCCGACCGGACCGACACGGCCGGATGCGTTGCCGACCCGGAGCGGCCTAATCGACGCGCAGGTTGTTCAGTGGCGCGACTGGCGCAGTGTCGACGATCGAACCCTTGAGGTCACCGTGACGGCCGGACCCGCCGACTGTTACGGCGCCGAGCCGGAAGTGACAGAGAGCGAAACGGCAGTGGGCATTCGGATCCGCGTCGGACTGCTACCCGAGGCGGCCGGCAAGGAGTGCTTAGCAATCGCCAAGGAGTCGGTGGTTCCGGTGCAACTCACCTCCGCCCTGGGCAACCGCAAGGTCGAACCTCTGAGCTGACGCCAGCTCGGCAGGCGACAGCCGTCGCCTGCCGAGCTGCACCACACGCTCGGGTGAAGCGTTCGACATTGCCGTGGTACGAGGTCGGTAGGGGCGGGTCTTCTGGGGCCTGGCGTGCCGCGACGCGTACCCGTCCCGAGCCGGTCCGATGGTCGCCACCCGCTTCGGTGTCGGGACGCCCGCAGGGGGACGGGACCTGCAGACGCTGCCCAGGCTCAGCCGTACGCCTTGGCGAACGCCTTGACAACCTCGGCGGGGGCTTCGACGGTTTGGTCGGTAGCGGGCCCTTCAATGGTGACCGGCAGGCCGAAGTCGGAGTAGGTCGCCGTGATGCCATTCATGAAGGCTGAGTCGATCGCGCTGAGGTTGATGAATATGTAAGTGAGCCGGCCTTGGTCGTCGACCTTGGCGTTGAACGGGACAGCTTTGGCCTTCTCCCCGTACCTCCTGAAAAGGTCCCCCTGCGTGCCGGGTGACTTGGTGATGTCAAAGGTGCCCGTGAAACCAAGCTGACCGTTCCGCTCGACGTCGGTCACGGCCTTGATCAGGTCATTGACGCCGGCCAGGTCGCCATCGACCATGTCGGAGAAGGTGCTGCCCTCCTCCACGTTTGCTGCATCAATGTGCATCCATTTATTGGGCAGGGCTGGCAGGCGGGTGAAGCTGTGCAACTGCACTGCGCCCGCCAGCTTCACGTACACAGCGCTGCCCAGCTGAACAAAGTCGACTGTCATGCCTTGGTCGCCAATTGGGCTGATCCACTTCATGGACACCTTCTTGGCGGTCGGATCCACGACCCCGCTGATCTCCAAACCGTCCGGCCCGGTCTTCCTGCTCACCTTGAAGGTTTCCTCATCGAGCTTCTGTATTGCGCCGGCGAACGAGTCGAGCGCATTGACCTGTGATGCTGAGGCGGGTGCTGTGGTGTCCGCGCCGCCACCGTCGGTGGCGTTGTTGCAGCCGGCGACCCCGAAGCTGAGCGCAATGACGAGGCACAGCCCAGTGATCGCCGACCGTCGCGTCCTCATGTGGTTCCTTCCTCCCAAACTGACGGAGTGGGCTGGCGGCACCAGCCATGATCAATGAAATCGGTTCCGTCAGCAGTGGCCACGTATCTGGAGGGATGTGCGGCTTGCCGCGCGGACGTGCGAATCGGCGGTGACCGCCCGGGTGAGGGCCACCGCCGATCACGTGGTCGAACCGCTCAGGCGGCCGAGCAGGCGGTGTCCAGTTCCTTGATGGCGGCTTCCAGGGCCTTCTTGCTGGGCTTGGCGTCGGCGGACTTGTTGTACGCGTCGCTCAGGCTCATCATCTCATTCTGGATTTTTTCGGATGCGGCGGTGACTGCCTCGTTGGCGTCCATCGAGTGCGCCAGGATCGCGACCGAACCGGCGGCCCACTGGGCACTGACCGCGAAGTGCCCGGCTGGCGGGCCGATCTTCTCGGCCTTCGTGACCTTAGCGGCGTTGTCCTTGATGTCGTTCTTGATGTCGGCGCAGGCCTTTACTGTGGCCGCGTCGGTGGTCGCGGTGGTGGCCGTACTGCCGGTCGGGGCGGCGCTCGAGGCTGCCGGGGACGGCGAGGTTGCGGTGCCCTCAGGTTTGGGCTGCGGATCGCAGCCGGCCATCGTGATCGCCGCCGCAACGGCCAAGCCAGTCAGGACGAGTCGAGTTCGGTTCATCGATGTTTCCCCCGTGATCTTCATGGTCGGCGCACGCTACCAGCCCCGGTCGTAGCGGTGGGGTCAGTTAATGGGCCGACGAGCACCGAGCCCTAGGTTTGGAGCTGGATGCGAGGCGCGTCGTGACTGTGGACCACGGGTGCCGCGCAGTGCTCGCAGGTGTCGGTCCGCGACGGTGTGGCTCCATCATGGATCACGTTGAGGTGCAGGTGGTCTCGGCGGGCGCGTGCTGGCGGACGAACCTGACCATGCGGTAGTTCGATCCACTCTGGAGGTACCGCAACATCATGTCAGGGGCGGTGCCAGCCGTTGTGCGGCATGACAAGGCAGGCGCCGATCAAGGTGCAGGTTTGCGATCGTTCACGAAGACGCCGGCACGTCTTTCGCTGAATAGTTTCCCCACCATGTTTTCCCGATTCCCCTGCCACTTCGGGGGGAACGATTTGTAGGAGGGGAAGATGCTCAGACATCGCGTGCTCGGCATCGGGCTTGCCGCACTGCTGGCGGTCTCCGTGTCCGCCGTTGCTTCTCCGGCCAGTGCAGCAGGGTCTGCAATGGCTGCCGGGACGATCCCCCAGCCGGTGCTCGATGCGGCGGAGGCTCTGGCCGGAAAGCAGGCCGCAGCGGTAACACCAACGTTCAGCCGGACGCCGTCCACTCGTGTCGCGGCAGCCGCCGAGAATGTGATCACCTGCACCGCGCGGGCCCAGTATCCACATGCGTCGACCGGCGGCAACGGCATCCCGGGCAGCATCGACGGCAAGGCGGACTCGTGGTGTGACGCGGTCATACCCTACATCGGCGCTCAGGTCGAGTTGTACCAGTACGTCCCGGGCAGCGGCTTCTTCTTGGTGTCGGTCGGAAGCCTGAATTCGGGTCCTGGGAACAAGACGTACACCGGTGTCGCCTTCACGATCTGCCAGGGTGTGCCGAACTACTACGTCACCAGGGGCATCCACACCTACACTGCTCCCGGCGGCTACTACCCCCCGTCGTTGAGGCTGGACACGCAGTCGCCCATCGTGCAGGTCAGCTGCTGAGGCGTACGCACGATGAACCGGCCGACCACCGCAGTGCCAGCGGCGGTCGGCCGGCTACGCCCGGCCTCGTCATGTCTCCCGCAACCGGTCGGCGAACGTCCAGGCGACGGCGGCGGTCAGGATCCGCACGCCGCGGGTCGAGGCGGGACGCAGCCCGATCAGCTCGTGTACGCGCCGTAGGCGATAGTCGAGCGTGCGGGTGTGGACGCCCAGCGCCCGTGCCGTCGCCGGTCGGGACATGTCGTGCAGGTAGTACGCGTCGAGGGTGCGGATCAGGTCCGGGCCGGCCTCGAGTCGGGTGACGAGTTCCCGCAGCCAACTGCCCATGTGTGGCGAGTGGACGGCTCCGAGTTCGACGAACCTGTCCGCGACGGTGTAGAGGTGCTGAGGTCTGCGCTCCGCCGACGTCAGTCGGCTGATTTGTCGAGCCTGGTCCAGCACACCGGCCAACTGGCCCACCGCTCCGACGGCCGCGCCGGCAGCGCACCGACGGCCGGAGCTCACGGCGATGCCACGGACCAGGTCCAGGGTGCGATCCGCCACCGGACCGTGGACGCCACCGTCGACGAGCCATGCCGACGTGGCCGCCGGTGCGTCGACCGATGCCGGTGTGACCAGTACCAACTCCGCCGGCCCGAGCCAGGACATCGGGATCCGCCAGGACGCCAGGGCCGTCGCGACGATGCGTTTCCGCTCCGGGGCGGCCAGGCCCGGCGGATCGAACCGAACAACCGTCACCAGCCACCGATGCCCGAGACGTACGCCGGCCGCCCGAGCGATGCCGATCGGCGGTGGTTCGTCGGCCAGCAGCGACCGCGCGAGCAACTGGACCTGAGCCGACATCGACCAGGTCTGCGCGACGCCACCAAGGTACCCGTCCAGGTAGGCGCAGCGGGCTCGGTTGCCCTCCCGCCCGAGCCAGTTGGCCATGTGGAGCACGTCCTCGGTGTTAGCCGGAGCAGCGGTCTCCACCACATCGCGCAGCATCAGTGCGGTATGCGTGCTGAGCGCCTGCCGCTGTGACGCCAGCGAGAGCCGATCCTCGCCTCGTCGTCGGCCGACGTCGCCGATGGCCGCCAGATCGTCCTCGTCGAGCGGCGTGTCGTCCCGTACGCGCTCCAGACTCACCCGTCTGATGAAACGCGCGAAGTCGAGCATGTGCGCGAGTTGCTCCGGTGACGGCGACGCGTACTCGGGCACCTCTCGCTGGTAGGTGTTGACGGCACGCAGGGCATTTACGTCAATCCGCCGCTGGAGCGCCATGATCAGATCCGGCACGACACCTCCTGTAAGGGACGTCGAACGCCTTTCGATTGATGTTCGCCGATCGTATCGTCGCGCCCTGAGGCAATCGGCGACTTGGCGACGGCGGCGTCCAGGCATGCGGATTCGAGTGCGTGCGCCTGCGGCACGATGCTCTCGATCAGCTAAGTTGCCGGCGTGGATATCCAGGTGCTGGAGGGTGCGCTCGTCGAGGTGCCGACGGCCGATGCCAGCGGCATGGACCGGCGGGCGTTCGGTGAGTTCGTG
>NZ_LGEB01000052.1:0-104703 GCF_001279555.1 Micromonospora sp. NRRL B-16802
CGGTCCGGAGTTTCTGGGGATGCCGGGTGCGCAGCCGCCGGGTCGGGGAACGGGCGCGGAGGGGCGTACGGATTTCCGCTGGTTGATGATGTCGGATGTGTGTAAGCACTGCACGCATGCGGCTTGTCTGGATGTCTGTCCTACGGGTTCGTTGTTTCGGACCGAGTTCGGGACGGTGGTGGTGCAGGAGGACATCTGTAATGGGTGTGGGTACTGCATTTCGGCGTGTCCGTATGGGGTGATCGATCAGCGTAGGGGTGATGGTCGGGCGTGGAAGTGCACGCTGTGCTATGACCGGTTGGGTGCGGGGATGACGCCGGCGTGTGCGCAGGCGTGTCCGACGGAGTCGATCCAGTACGGGCCCTTGGATGAGTTGCGGGAGCGGGCTGCGGTGCGGGTGGCGACGTTGCATGGGCGGGGGGTGTCCGAGGCGCGGTTGTATGGGCATGACCCGAACGATGGTGTGGGTGGTGATGGGGCGTTCTTTTTGTTGTTGGATGAGCCGGAGGTGTATGGGTTGCCGCCGGATCCGGTGGTGACGACGCGGGATCTGCCGGCGATGTGGAAACGCGCAGGCCTCGCCGCACTGGCAGGCCTCGCCGCACTGACGATGGCCGCCGTCACGGCCGTCGCATTCCTCGGCAGGCGACCATGACCGGCGCGACGCCACCGAACGAGCCCGTCGGCTCCCGGTTCCGCGAGTTCCAGACCCGACTAGACGGACGCGGACGCGAGGGCGGGGGCGGACGTGGGCGCGGCGGCGGTGAGCAGCTCACGGTGCCGCCGGCCGACTTCAGCTCCTACTACGGCCGACCGGTGCTCAAACCGCCCGTGTGGAAGTACGACATCGCCGGCTACCTCTTCACCGGCGGCCTCGCCGCCGGAGGCGCGCTCATCGGAGCGGGCGCACAACTGACCGGGCGCCCCGAGCTGCGCGCTGTCGGCCGGTGGACGGCCCTCGGAGGCGTCGTCGCCAGCACGTACCTGCTGATTCACGACCTCGGCCGGCCGGACCGGTTCCACCACATGCTCCGGGTCGCCAAGCTGACCTCGCCCATGTCGGTGGGCACCTGGATCCTCGCCGCGTTCGGGCCACTGGCCGGCGTGGCAGCGGTCGCCGAACTCGCGCACCGGCTCCCACCGCACGGCGTGCTCGGTCTTGCCCGCAGGCTGGCACCTCCTGTCGGCAACGCCGCCGGCCTGGCCGCCGCAGTCACCGCGCCGGCACTGGCCACGTACACCGGGGTGCTGCTCGCCGACACCGCGGTGCCGTCCTGGCATGAGGCGTACCCGTCGCTGCCGTTCGTCTTCGCCGGCAGCGCGCTCGCTGCCGCGTCGGGGGTCGGCCTGATAGCGGCGCCGGCCACCCAGACCGCGCCGCTGCGGCGACTCGCACTCGCCGCCGCCGCCGTCGAGTTCGCCGGCGGCCACCGGATGGAGCGGATGGGGCTGGTCGGCGAGCCCTACACGCGCGGGCGCAGTGGCCGCCTGGTCAAGGCCGGTCGGGTGCTGCTCGCCGTCGGTACCGCAGCGGCGTTGGTCAGCCGCCGCAGCCGATTCCTGGCCGCGGTCTCCGGCGCGGTCCTGGTGGCGTCGTCGGCCGCCACCCGGTTCGGTGTCTTCGAGGCCGGCAAGGTGTCGGCGCGCGATCCGAAGTACACGGTCGTGCCCCAGCGCGAACGCCTCGACGAGACGTCGACGACCCGGCTCTGAACAGTGGGAAGGCACCCCCTCGGGGTGCCTTCCCTGTTGTCCGGGTATGACCGCGTCAGCCGGTGAACAGCTTCGCGGCGGTGATGGCGGTCTGGACGATGCCGTACCCGAGGAGAAGCGCCACGAGCAGCCACGACAACCAGAGCCGCCCGGTCTGGGCACCCACGTGGTCGGGCACCGGAGGGTTGCTCTGCGGGCCGAGGGCGACCGGTTCGGTGACGCTTGCCCTCGCCACGGGCGACGTCGACCCCCGGTCCGGCTCGTGGAACCGCTCGGGCACCGGACGGACCAGCAGGTTGGCGATGAAGCCGATGGCGAGGATGCCGACCATTGTGAACAGCGCCGGCCGGTACGCCGACGCCGTGAGCGTGCCGGGCTTGCCCTGCGTGTCGAGGATGCCGTTGACGATCAGCGGACCGGCGACGCCCGCAGCTGACCAGGCGGTCAGCAGCCGGCCGTGGATGGCGCCGACCTGGAAGGTGCCGAAGAGGTCGCGCAGGTACGCGGGCATGGTGGCGAACCCGCCGCCGTAGAAGGAGATGATCGCGGCGGCGATCAGCACGAAGACGGCGGTCGCGGAGTGCCCCGCCACGGCGAGCAGCGTGTACAGCACCATGCCGAGGCCGAGGTAGACCATGTAGATGGGCTTGCGGCCGATGAGGTCGGACGTCGTCGACCAGACGAACCGTCCGGCCATGTTGAACAGCGACAGCACACCCACGAAACCGGCTGCCGCCGACACCGAGACGGCAGTGGTCCCGTTGTCCCGGAAGAAGTCCTGGATCATCGGGCTGGCCTGTTCCAGGATGCCGATGCCCGCCGTGACGTTGCAGAACAGCACGATCCACAGCAGCCAGAACGCCCGCGTACGCACGGCACTCGTCGCGGACACGCTCGCCCTCGTCACCAGCGGCCGGCTGGCGACGCTCGCGGGGTCGAACCCGGCGGGCCGCCAGTCCGGCGCGGGAACCCGGACGTTGAACGGGCCGAACATCATGATCACGAAGTAGCCGATGCCGAACGTGACGAAGAGCGCCACGAGGGCGCTTCCCGACGCCACGGCACCCGGGTTGTCCGGGTTGTAGCCGGAGTCGTAGAGGGAGAGCAGTTGCCGCGCGAGCGGGCCGGCGACAAGGGCGCCGCCGCCGAACCCCATGATGGCCAGCCCGGTGGCGAGACCTGGCCGGTCCGGAAACCACTTGATCAGGGTCGAGACGGGCGAGATGTAGCCGATGCCGAGTCCGATACCGCCGATGACGCCGTACCCGAGGTAGAGGAGCCAGAGTTGCTGGGTCGCGATGCCGAGCGCGCCCACCAGGAACCCGGTGGCCCAGAAGCAGGCGGAGGCGAACATGGCCCGGCGCGGTCCGTTGCGCTCCACCCAGCGGCCACCCACGGCGGCGGACGACCCCAGCATGACGATGGCGATGCTGAAGATCGCCCCGATCGCCGTCTGGCTGGTGTCGAAGTGCGCGATGAGGGAGTTCTTGTAGACGCTTGTGGCGTAGACCTGCCCGATACAGACATGCACGGCCAGCGCCGCTGTCGGGATGAGCCAGCGGCTGTATCCCGGGGGAGCGACGGTGTGCCGAGGGTTGAATACCGACAGCATGGACATCGTCCGCGCCTCCTGCGGCTGAGTAGGCCGGCGGCGGTGCAGGGCTGTCCGTCCCGGTGCTCGACCGAGCGCCGCCCGATTGGCGGGCCCGTGCACGCCTGCGTCAGCCGTTGGCCGGCTGCATTCTCACGTTACGTGGCGGTCGGTTGGCGGCTTGTCATTACCGCGAAACGCGAGACGTCGGCCCGCCAGCGGAGGGGACCGGTATCAGCTCGTGTCCTTTGCTCTGCTTCAACCGGCGCAACAGTCACCGGCCCAAAGTGTTGCGTGGGTTGAAGCAGAGCAAAGGCGGCAGAGAAGGGGCCCGCGCGCCGCCTGCCCCGCCCGCACGCCGCCCGCCCGCACCTCGCACGCCCGCACGCACCCCTGCTCGCCGTCCGGGCGGACGCAGAACGGGGGCGGGCCGTTCGGCCCGCCCCCTCACTGTGGTGGTACGGCTCAGTGAACCGCGGCCTTCGCGGCCGCCTCCTCCTGGGCGCGTCGTTCGTCGCCGCTGAGGGTGTGCAGCGGCTTTTCCTTGATGAACAGCACGACGATCAACGCGACCAGCGCGATCGGCGCACCGACCAGGAAGAGGTCGGCGGTCGCGATGCCGTACACGTCCTGGATGATGAGTCGCACCGGCTCGGGCAGGGTGGACAGGTCGGGCACCTCGGCGGTGCCGCCGCCCGTCGCCGCCGGGCCGAGTCGCTCGGTCGTCAGCGAGGTCACCCGGCTCGCCAGGACCGCGCCGAGCGCGCTGACGCCGATGGCGCCGCCCATGCTGCGGAAGAACGTCAGCACGGAGGTCGCGGCGCCGAGCTCGTGGGCGGGGACGTCGTTCTGCGCGGCGAGCACGAGGTTCTGCATGAGCATGCCGACGCCGACGCCCAGCACGGCCATGTAGATCGACAGGACGCCGACGCTGGTCTGGGCGTCGATGGTGCCCAAAAGCGCCATCCCGACGGTCATCACCGCGGCGCCGGCCACCAGATAGGCCTTCCACCGGCCGTACTTCGTGATGAGCTGGCCGGCCACCGTCGACGACACGAGCAGACCGAAGATCATCGGGAGGCTCATCAGGCCCGCGACGGTCGGCGACTTGCCCAGCGAGATCTGGAAGTACTGCGACAGGAAGACCGTGCCGCCGAACATCGCGACACCGACCAGCACGCTGGCGATCGTGGTCAGCGAGACCGTGCGACTGCGGAAGATCGTCAGCGGGATGATCGGTTCCGCCGCCCGCGACTCGACGAACACCGCCAATCCCAGCAGGGCCAGGCCGCCGATGACCATCAGCGCCGTCCAGCCGGATGCCCAGTCGAACTTGTTGCCGGCCAGGGACGACCAGATCAGCAGCGTGGAGACACCCGAGGTGATGAGCAGAGCACCCAGCCAGTCGATCGTGACCTTGCGGCGGACGACCGGAAGGTGCAGGGTCCGCTGGAGCAGGGCGATGGAGATGATGCTGAACGGGACGCCGATGAGGAAGCACCAGCGCCAGCCCAGCCATGACGTGTCGACGAGAACCCCACCGATCAGCGGACCGGCGATGGTGCCGACGCCGAAGACCGCGCCGAAGATGCCGGCGTAGCGGCCCAGCTCACGCGGCGGGATCATGGCCGCCATGACGATCATGGCCAGCGCCGTCATGCCGCCGGCGCCGATGCCCTGGACGACACGGCTGACAAGCAGCACCTCGACGTTCGGTGTGAAGCCCGCGATGAGGGAACCCACCACGAACAATCCGAGCGAGAGTTGGATCAGCAGCTTCTTGCTGTACAGGTCGGCCATCTTGCCCCAGAGCGGCACCGTCGCCGTCATGGCGAGCAGTTCGCTGGTGACGATCCAGGTGTAGACGGTCTGACTGCCGTTCAGATCGGCGATGATCCGCGGCAGGGCGTTTGCCACCACCGTGGAGGCGAGGATGGACACGAACATGCCGACCATCAGCCCGGATAGGGCCTGGAGAACCTCCCGACGCGACATGCGCGTGCCGACGGCGGCGGTGTCGGTGGGCGGGATGGTGCTGGTCATTGACGCTCCCTTGTCGGGTGTGCACAGGGTGCTGTGGGCCTCGGGCGGGATGCGACGAGGCTGAACGTGGTCAGGAGAGGGCTGGGGTCAGCCTCGGGGTGGCGGATCGGGCAGGCCGGCGGCGATGCCGGCGAACGCCTCGTCCACCAGCTCGGCGAGCGGCGGTGTCCCGTCGTCGGCGGCCCAGCGCATCGTCGCGCAATGGAAGGCGGCACCGGCCACGGCGGTGACCAGCGGCGGGTACGGGTGCTCGGGACCAACACCGAGGCGGGCGGCGATGACCGAGACCATGGCCCGCTCGGTGGCGACGTTGCCCGCGATCAGCCGGGGCAGCAGGGTTGGGTTCTCGGTGATGACAGTCAGCCGCAGCCGCCACAGCTCCCGGTCGGCCTGTATGGGGCCGATCGCCTCGTCGAGGGCGAGGCGGACGGCCCGTAGCGCCGGCACCTGCGCGGGAACGGTGGCCAGCCGCGCCACGACCCGGCTGCCGTCGAGCGCCGGATCGTCGGTGATCGCCTCGTCCTTGCAGGCGAAGTAGTTGAAGAACGTCCGCGAGGAGACGTCGGCGGCCTCGCTGATCTCCTCCACCGTCACGTGCTCCAGGCCACGTTCGGCGACCAGCCGTAGCGCTGCGGCGGTCAGCGCGGCCCGCGTCTGCGCCTTCTTGCGGTCCCGTCGCCCGGTGGTCACGCGGTCGGTGTCGGTCACCCGGCGAGGCTAGAAGCAAACCTGCAGAGCCTGCAAGTTTTTATTTTGTGAAGTGATTTTCGTGACCCTGGTCGCCAGCCGGCAACCGACGTCGTACGGCGCCGGTGGTCTCCAGGATCAACTCGGCCACCAGGTCCGGGTCGTCGCTCATCGGTACGTGTCCGCAGCCGGGCAGCGTCACCACCCGGGCAGCCGGCAGCCCGGCCCGGGCGCGTTCGGCCTGGTGGACACCGAAGATCCGGTCACAGTCGCCCCAGCCGATTGTCACCGGCACCGCCGCGTCGGCGAGCCGTACACCATCGAACCGGTAGTCGCGGGCGGCCCGGGCCACGGCGGCGAAGCCCAGGCCGCGCCGCAGGGCGAGCGCGTCGCCCAACGCGCGGTCGGCGTCCAGCAGCGTCGGGCGGGCCACAAGCGACCCGAAGCACATCGCCCGCAGGTACGACGAGCGCAGCGCGACCCGCATGAGTGGAGTGGGCAGGTACGAGTTGACCCGCAGGAGCCGGAGGATGGTCAGTGCCCGGCGGCACTCGGCAGGCGTGAAGAAACCGGCGGGGGAGAAGGCAGTTGCGGAGGCGACGACCCCGCTGGCGGCAAGCTCCAGGCTGATCGCCCCACCGAGGCTGTAACCGGCCACGTGCGGACGATCGAGCCCCCACTCGGTCAGGACGGGCAGCATCGCGGCGACGGTGGCGGCCATGTCGGCGGGCATCCCGGTGCCGGGCATCGGGGAGTTACCGAAGCCGGGCAGGTCCAGCGCGATCACCTCGTGGTGGGCGGCGAGCCTGTCGAACACCGGCTCCCACGCCTGGTGGCGGTGGCCGATGCCGTGGATGAGCACGAGCGGCTCACCGCTGCCCCCACGACGGACGTGAACGCTCACGACCGGCCCCCCACCGACGTCCTGCCGAAGGAGCGTCCGAGCTGGCGGACCTCGTCCTCCATCTCGCCGACCATCGTCCGGCCCCCGAAACGGGAGATCAAGGCGTCCGAGAAGCTGCTCAGCACCACCGGTCGCAGCGCCTGCACCAGGGCGAGCGACCGTGGGACGTACACCTTGCGCTTTCGGCGCTCGATGCCACGCAGCAGGGCGTCGGCGCACTGCTCGACCGGGACGACGGTGGACAGCGGCCACGGCAGCCGGCTCAGTGTGGCGCGGAACGACGCCAGGTCGTCGCGGATGTCGCGGACCAGGTCGGTGTCGATCCAGATCGGATGTGCCGTGCCGACGGTGACGCCTCGTGCCCGGGTCTCCAGGCGCAGCACGTTTGCGAACTGCTCCACGCCCGCCTTGGACGCGCAGTAGGCGGCCATGCCGGGCATGGCCGCGAAGGCGGCGGCCGACGAGATGATCAGGACGTGACCACGGGCGGCGGTGACGTGTGGCAGGGCCGCGCTGACAGTGCGGATCGCGCCGCAGAGGTTCACCTCGACGGTACGCACCAACGCGTCGACAGGCCCGACCGCCACGGTGCCCAGGTTCGCGATCCCCGCGTTGGCGACGACCACGTCGATGCCGCCGAAACGGTCCACCGTGGAGGCGACCGCCTCGTCCAGCGCCGCCTGGTCGGTGACGTCGCACTCGTACCAGTGGGCGTCGAGGTCGGCGCTGAGCTGCCGGAGCCGCTCGCCCTCCAGGCCCACGAGGGCGACCTGCGCGCCCCGGGCGACGGCGTCGCGGGCCAGCTGCGCCCCGATGCCGCGTGCCGCGCCGGTGATGAGCAGAGTCCTGCCCGCCAGGTCATACCGCATCGGCGTGCTCCCGTTCCGGTTCGTTGGGTGTGGTGTCGGCCGGAATGATCCGGTGGTCGGCGGGGCGGAACCGGCGCAGCCGCAGCCGGAAGCCGGTGGCGAAGCCCGGCCAGATGGTGGTGTTGCGGCCGGTGGCGTCGAGATACCAGCTCGAACAGCCGGTCTGCCACACGGTCCCGGTCATCTTCCGGTCGACCCGCTGCGTCCAGCGTCGTTGCGCCTGCGGGGTCGGCTCGATGGACTGGACGCCTCTGGCCCGCATGTGCCGCAGTGCGGCGAGCATCAGGCGCAGCTGCGCCTCGATCATCAGCACCACCGAGGTGTGCCCGAGCCCGGTGTTGGGGCCGAGCAGGAAGAACAGGTTGGGGAAGCCGGCGACTGTGGTGCCGCGGTACGCGTGCATGCTGGGGGTCCAGGCATCGCCAAGGTTGCGCCCGTCCCGCCCGTGGATGAGCCGTACGACGGGGGAGTCGGTGACGTGGAAGCCGGTGCCGAGGATGATCGTGTCCGCCCTGTGGTGCACACCGTCGGCGGTGACCAGGCCGTCGGGCACGATCCGGGTGATGCCGGCCGTGACCACGTCGACGTTCGGGCGGGTGAGCGACGGCCAGTAGTCGTTGGAGATCAGCACCCGTTTGCAGCCCATCGCGTACCGGGGGGTGAGCTTGTCCCGCAGGGTCGGGTCGCTGACCTGACGTCGCAGCGTCCGCAGGGACAGCCGCGAGGCGAGGCGGTTGACCGTCGGGTGCAGGAAACCAAGGCCCATGACCTCGCGTACCAGATAGAGCCAGGCTCGCGCGGCCCGCTGCGCGCCGGGCACGGTGCGGAACGCGGCCTGCTCGACCCGGCTGATGCGGCGCGAGCGCCTGGGCATGATCCAGGCGGGGGACCGCTGGAACAGCGTCAGCTTCTCGACGGCCGGCTGGATCTGCGGCACGAACTGGACCGCCGACGCGCCGGTGCCGATGACCGCGACGCGGCGACCGCTCAGGTCGTGGTCGTGCCGCCAGCGCGCGGAGTGGAAGACCGTGCCGGCGAAGTCGTCAATGCCCGGCAGGTCGGGGACGGCGGGTTCGCTCAGCGGGCCGGCCGCGCAGACGAGGACGCGGGCGCTGTGGTCGCCCCCGGAGGTCCGCAGCAGCCAGCGCTGGCGCTGCTCGTCCCAGCGCGCGTCGAGGACCTCGTGACGCAGACGTACCTTCGGGCGTATCCCGAAGCGGTCGACGCAGTCGCGCAGGTAGTCCCGGATCTCCGGCTGGCTGGAGAACGTGTTCGACCAGCGTGGGTTGGGGGCGAAGGAGAAGGAGTAGAGGTGTGACGGCACGTCGCAGGCGCAGCCGGGGTAGGTGTTGTCCCGCCAGGTGCCGCCGACGTCGTCACCGCGGTCGAAGACGAGATAGTCGGTGAAGCCTGCCCGTTGCAGGGCGATGGCAGCCCCCAGGCCGCCGAAGCCGGCGCCGACGATCGCGATGTCTGTCTCCATCACTCCTCCGGGGTCTCGCACTCGGTGCCCGGCTCGGCCGGTGGCGGCCAGGGCGGCTCGCCCACGCCGGTGACCCGTACGCCGCCCCACGGGTCGATCTCGGCAAGTCGGGCGGGTCGGGCCCGGTCGGCGATGCGCAGCTCGACGTCGCGCCGGCCGGAGCGCAGGAGCGTCGCCACCGTCGGGTCGGGCTCGATCCGTCCACCCCAGTGGTAGCGGCCGTCGACCGGCTCCCACCGTCCACTGAGGTGCGCCCGGACCGGAGTGCCCGCGACGGTCGCCGGCCCGTGGTAGCTCACTGCTCGATCCGTTCGTGGGCGCGGGTCAGCTCGTGTGGCAGGTCGGCGCTGGCCCGGACTCCCTCGATCCCGCTCCACAGCAGGGTGGTCAGGTAGTCGGTGAGCGCTGCCCGCCTGATCGGCTGGCCGTGCGTGGTCCACCAGTCGCCGACCGCCTGCACGAACCCCACCAGGCCGTACGCCCAGGGTTCGGCCGGGCCGGCGTCGAGGCCCAGCGCGCGCAGGCGGTCGCCGATCACCCGGGCCAGGCCGGCCGCGACCTGCCGGCTGGTGCCGGCGACGACCTGGTGGATGCCGGGCTGGCCGGACTGGCGCATCAGGAACCGGTAGAGGGTGGGCTGTGACTCGATCACCCCGAGGTACGCGTCGATAGTCGCCCGGACGAGGTCGCGTTCCTCTCGGACCTCGTCGATCGCGGGCGCGATGGCGTCGACGACCCGGCCCGCCACCACCTCGCTCACCGCGACCCAGAGCTGCGACTTGTCGGCGAAGTAGCGGTAGAGGACCGGCTTGCTGACGCCGGCCATGGCGGCCACCTGGTCCATGTCGACGTCCGGCCCGTGTCGCAACAGGGCCTGCACGGCCGCGCCGATCAGTGCCTGCCGGCGCTGCTCACGGTGGTCGGCCCAGCGGTCCCGACGGCCGTTGGTCTTCGCCTTCGGGACACCCTCGGAGGCCACCGTCGGCGGGTCGGATCCATTGACATCCTTGCGCGGCGCTTGCATGCTACCACTCGTAACAGTTACCGGTCGTCACGTCAATATGGAGGCGCCATGGAGACGACGGAACCCGAGAGCACGGCGGTCGCCGATCGACTGCTCACGTCGTCGCTGCGGACCAGCTACGACCCCGTCGTCGAGATCGACTGGGACGCACCGCACACTCCGGGCGCCTACTGGCTCCCGCCGCATCGCAGCAGCCTCTACGGCACTCCACTCTGGTCGGGGCTGACCGAGGAGCAGCGCGTCGAGCTCACCAAACACGAGGTGGCAAGCGCCGCCAGCGCCGGGCTGTGGTTCGAGACGATCCTCATGCAGATGCTGATCCGGCAGTACTACGACGACGACCCGACCAGCCGACACGCCCAGTACGCGCTGACCGAGGTCGCCGACGAGTGCCGGCACTCGATCATGTTCGGTCGACTGATCGAGGCGATGGGCTGCCCCGTCTACCGGGCGAGCGCCGTCGACCACTGGCTCGGCCGGTTCCTCAAGACCACCGCCAGCGGCCCTCGGATGTACGCCGCGATCCTCATCGCCGAGGAGATCCTCGACGCGTTCCAGCGCGAGATCATGGCCGACGAGTCACTCCAACCGCTGATCCGGATGGTCTCGCGCATCCACGTCGTGGAGGAGGCGCGGCACGTCCGCTTCGCCCGCGACGAGTTGGCCCGCCAGGTCGCCGCCGCCGGTCCGGTCGGCATGGCGTACGCCCGGCTGTTGATCGGTCGCGCCGCCTACACGATCGCCAACCGCCTGGTCCACCCGAGCGCCTACGCGGCGGTGGGCATCGCGCCGCAGGTGGGCCGGGCGGCCGCCCGTGCAAACCCGCACTGGCAGGCCACCCTGCGCTGGTCGGCAGCCCGGGTGCACGACCACCTCGCGGACGCCGGTCTGGTGGCCGGGCCGGGTCGGCTGCTGTGGGTACGCGCCGGGCTGATCTGACGGCGCCGTCGCCAGCCGCCGCAGCGCTGTCGTCGCGCGCTGGCGTCGGTCGTGGTGCGCCTTCGTCGGTGCGGGGCACTGTCGTCGGCGTCGCGCGCTGTCGTCGGTCGTGGTGCCGCGCTGACGAACTGCCTACATCAGGCAGACGTCAGGCGCGCCCGATCCGGGGCTCCTGCCTGTCGCTGAGCAGCAGGCCGACGCCGCGTACCGCCTCGATGGTGGCAGCCGTGCCGAGGTCGAGCAGCTTGCGCCGCAGGCGTTTCACGAGCGACTGCACGTCGGCCCTGCGCTCGCGTCCCTCGTCGTGCCAGACGGTCCGGTGCAGTTCGGCGTAGCTCCACACCCGGACCGGCTCGGTGGTCAGGCAGGTCAGCAGGTCGTGCTCAAGGCGGGTCAGGTCGACCTCGCGCCCGCCGTACCGTGCGGTGGACCGGGTCGAGTCGATGACCAGGACGGCGTCGGCCGGCACGGCGGGCGGCGGCGCGGTCGGTGACGGCGCGGTCGGTGACGGCGCGGGTGACGCGGCCGCCGGTGACGGCGCGATCAGCCGGCGCAGCTCGTCCAGGTCGGCCACCAGCAGCAACGGTGCGATGCCGTCGAGGCGCTCCGCGAGGCGGATGCGCTCGGTCGGCGACGGGGTCACCGCGATCAGCAGCGGAAAGGGTTCGTCGGCCGTCGCGGGCCCGCCCGTCGCAGCTTCGTCGTCCTCGGCCACCACACCCGCCCGGGATCGATGGAAATCTTTGCCCAACTTCAGTCATGGCCCTGACAGTGATTGGCAAGCGCGCCGCCGGCAGGGCAACCGTTAGCGACAAGTTGCTCACGGCAAGTTCTTGATCGTCCTTTCCTCTCGATCATAGTGTCCACTCGGGCAACCGGCGTGACCCGCGCGGTGCATGGAGGGGCATGAAGGGTTGGTCTGCTCGACTCCGTCGAGGCGGACCCTCCGCACCCTCACCATGGCCCATCACACCCCTGGGTCGTTCTGAGGGAGGCAGCACCGATGTTCAGACGTCCACGATGGAGGCGCACCGCCAGATCACTGGTGAGCGCCGGCGCGGCGATGATCCTCGCCGCGACGGGTCTGGTCAGTATCGGCACGGGCGCGCAGGCCGCGCCCGGGATGGGAGTGGGCACCGCTCCGGGAGACAAGATCCGGCCGGACCTCGCCAAGCAGCTCCAGGCCAAGAGCGCTGGGGACTTCTGGATCCGGTTCAAGGACCGGGCGGACCTCAGCAAGGCCAGCTCCATCAAGGACTGGACGAAGCGCGGCGCGGCCGTCGCCGAGGCGCTGCGCACCACCGCCGCAGCGAGCCAGGGCAAGATCCGTGCCGAACTCGACAGCTCGGGCACCAAGTACCAGACCTTCTGGGCGACAAACGCCATCAAGGTGAACAGCGGTTCGCTCGACATGGCGCAGAAGTTCGCCGCCCACACGGAGGTCGAGGGGCTCTACGCCCCGGTCGAGTACAAGGTCCCGGAGACCATCAAGGGCGCCGACGAGAAGACCGTCAACGCGCTCGAGTGGGGCATCGCCAACATCAACGCCGACGACGTCTGGTCCCAGTACGGCGTCACCGGTGAGGGCATCACCATCGCCAACATCGACACCGGCGTGCAGTTCGACCACCCCGCGCTTGTGAACTCCTACCGCGGCAACAACGGCGACGGCACGTTCGACCACAACTACAACTGGTTCGACGCCGCCGGAGAATGTTCGACCGCCCCCTGTGACAACGATGGCCACGGCACGCACACCATGGGCACCATGGCCGGTTCCGCTGGCGCGAACCAGATCGGCGTCGCGCCCGGGGTCAAGTGGATCGCCGCGAACGGTTGCTGCCCCAGCGATGCCGCCTTGATCGAATCCGGTCAGTGGATGCTCGAGCCGACTGACCTCGGCGGCCAGAACCCGGACGCCAGCAAGCGGCCGAACATCATCAACAACTCCTGGGGCACCCGGCTGCCGTCGAACGAGCCCTTCATGGAGGACGTGACGCTGGCCTGGACGGCGTCGGGCATCTTCGGTGTCTGGTCCAACGGCAACAGCGGGCCGGCCTGCCAGACGAGCGGTTCGCCGGGCAGCCTCGCCAGCAACTACTCCACAGGCGCGTACGACGTCAACAACAACGTCGCGGGCTTCTCGGCACGTGGCGCCGGGCAGAACGGTGAGATCAAGCCCAACATCTCCGCGCCGGGCGTGAACATCCGGTCGAGCATCCCGGGCAGCACGTACGGCAGCATCAGCGGCACCTCGATGGCAGCCCCGCACCTCGCGGGCGCCATCGCGTTGCTGTACTCGGCCGCGCCGTCGCTCGTCGGTGACGTCAACGCGACCCGTACCCTGCTCAACGGCGCCGCCATCGACAAGGACGACAGCCAGTGCGGTGGCACCGCGGCGGACAACAACGTCTACGGCGAGGGCCGGCTGGACGCCCTCGCGCTGCTCGACGCCGCACCGACCGGCGACGTCGGCACCCTCGCCGGCACTGTCACCGACGCGGCCACCGGCGCCCCGATCGCCGGCGCGACCCTCACGCTCACCGGCCCGGCCGCACGCGAGGTGACCACCGGGGCGGACGGGACGTACTCGACGCAGCTGCCGACCGGTGACTACCAGGTCGTCGTGTCCGCCTTCGGCTACGGCGCCACCACGAAGTCGGCGACTGTCACCAACCGCGCCACCACGACGCTCGACGTCGCGCTGACGGCGGTGGCGAGCGTCAACATCACCGGCGCGGTCACCGACGGCTCCGGTCACGGCTGGCCGCTCTACGCCAAGGTGACGGTCACCGGCGTGTCGGGTGTCTACGACTACACCGCGCCGTCAACCGGCCGCTACACCATCAAGCTGCCGGCCGGGCAGACGTACACCCTGAGGTACGAGTCGCAGTACCCCGGCTACCCGGCAGTGACCAAGGAGGTCGTGGTCGGCACCCGGAACGTGACCGCCAACGTCGCGATGCCGGTGGACACCACAAGGTGCACGACGGCGCCCGGCTACGCGTTCGGCGCGGACGGCGAGTACGAGACCTTCGACGGCACGACCACGCCGGCCGGCTGGACCGTTGTGGACAACGCGGGGACCGGCCAGGTGTGGAAGTTCACCGACGACGGCGGCCGGGGCAACCTGACCGGCGGCGCCGGCAACTTCGCGATGATCGACAGTGACGACTACGGCGCCGGCAACAGCCAGGACACCTCGCTGGTCAGCCCGGTGGTCGACCTGACCGGCGTCACCGCCCCGGTCATCCGGTTCAACCAGGACTTCAACCAACTGGACGAGGACACCGCCGACGTCGACCTCAGCATCGACGGCGGCACCACCTGGACGAACGTGCTGCGGCAGGAGACCGACGTACGAGGGCCACGGGTCACCGAGGTCCCGATCCCGCAGGCCGCCGGCCAGGCGCAGGTCCAGGTGCGGTTCCGCTACTACGACGCCTCGTACGAGTGGTGGTGGGAGGTCGACAACGTCCTGATCGGCAGCCAGGTCACCTGTGTGCCTGTCGACGGTGGCCTGGTCGTGGGCAACGTCCGCGACAAGAACGACAACAGCTACCTCAACGGCGCCACCGTCACCAGCAGCGACCGGCCCAGCGAGAAGGCCGTCACAGTGGCGACCCCGGACGACCCGGGGCTTGCCGACGGCTTCTACTGGCTCTACTCGTCGCTGACCGGCACGCACAAGTTCACCGCGACGGCCGGTAACTACGTCAGCCAGAGCAAGCAGGTCGACGTGGAGCCCGACTGGGCGACCACAGCGAACTTCGTCCTCGCGGCGGGTCAACTGTCGGTGACGCCCACCGAGTTGAGCGCGACGCTCCAGATGCCCGGGGGCAAGACCAGCAAGAAGTTCACTGTGACGAACACCGGCGGCGCGCCCGTCGAGGTCGGCTTCAGTGAGCGGGACAACGGCTTCGAGCTGCTGCGGGCGGACGGCTCCCGGGTGACCCGGCAGCAGGTGCTCGGTGCTCCCGGTGCGCCGGAGCAGCGGCTCACCGTAGCGACGTCGTTCGCCGCGAAGGCGTCCGGCAAGGCGCCGACGGCGGTGCCCGCCGCGGTCGGTCCGCAGGCGGCGCCGTGGACGGACATCGCCGACTACCCGGCCAACATCATGGACAACCGGGTGGTGACCCTCGACGGCAAGGTGTACTCGATCGGCGGTGGCGACGGCAGCGCCTCCACCACGAAGAACTACGCCTACGACCCGACCGCGCAGACCTGGACGGCGATCGCCGACCTCCCCGGCGCGCGCAACGCCCTGACGGTGGGCGTCGTGGACGGGAAGATCATCGCCTCGGGTGGTTGGGGTGACAACGGCCCGGACGCGGCCACCTGGTCCTACGACCCGGCGGCCAACACCTGGACGGCACGGGCCGCCAACCCGGCGCCGCGGGCCGCGGCCGGGCAGGCCGTCGTCGACGGCAAGCTGTACGCCATCGGTGGCTGCACCACAGCTAACTGCCTGCCGATGTCGAACACCGTCGTCCGGTACGACCCGGCCAGCAACGCCTGGGAGACGCTCGCCAACTACCCGAAGTCGGTGGCGTTCGCCTCCTGCGGCGGGATCGACGGTGTCGTCTACTGCACCGGCGGCAACGACGGTTCGGTGGCGCAGAAGTCCAGTTACGCCTTCGACCCGGGTGCCAACACCTGGACCGCCATCGCCGACGCGCCGGCCGACAACTGGGCCAGCTCGTACGCGGTGGCAAGCGGCAAGCTCCTCGTGGTCGGCGGCTCGCAGGGTGGGGCCATCACCAACGCGGGCTTCGCCTTCGACCCGGCCACCAGCTCGTGGTCGAACCTGCCGAACGCCAACACCGCCCGGTACCGGGGTGCCGCGGCGTGTGGCTTCTACAAGGTCGGCGGCTCGTCGGGCAGCTTCAACGCGGCTGCCGACAGCGAGGTGTTGCCGGGCTTCGAGGGCTGCGCCGAGGCCGCGGCCGACGTCAGTTGGATGACTATCGACAAGTCGTCGGTCACCCTCGCACCGGGTGCGAAGGTCACTGTCACCGTCGGGATGACGGCGAACGTGGACCAGCCGGGCACCTACTCCGGCGCGGTGGCGATCAAGGAGAACACGCCGTACTCGGTGGCGCCCGTCGAGGTGACGATGACCGCGACGCCCCCGAAGACCTGGGGCAAGCTGATGGGTACGGTGACCGGCACGAGCTGCCAGGGCGCGACCTCGCCGATCTCCGGCGCGGTGGTCCAGGTCGACTCGTGGGCGATGTCGTTCACGTTCGCGACGGACGCGGCCGGCAAGTACGCCTACTGGATGGACCGTCGCAACAACCCGCTCACGATGATCGTCGCCAAGGACGGCTGGAAGCCCCAGACCCGGCAGGCGAGGATCGACACCACCACTCCGACGGTGGAGGACTTCGGGCTGTCTCCCATCCGGTGCTGACACCTGATCGGTAGTGCACAAGATCCGGCCCGCCTGGTCACCGACCAGGCGGGCCGGACCCGTTCCGAAGGCCGGCGCCGCACGGCCGCGCTGGCCGGCCCTGCCGCAGGGGACGGCGTTCGCGTCGGGTGATGCCTCAGACGGCTACGAGCCGAAAGCCGACCCCGCGGACCGAGTGGATGGTGGCTGCGGCGTTGAGCCTGGCGAGCTTGCGACGGACCCGCCGGACGACCGAGTGCATGTCCGACCCGCGGCCCAGGTGCCGGTTGCCCCAGACCTCGAGGTGCAGCCGCTCGTAGGTCCAGACCTGCCCGGGGGCGTCGACCAGGCAGAGCAGCACGTCGTGCTCCAGCCGGGTCAGGTCGATCTCCTGGTCACGCCAGCGCAGGACCCGACGGTCGGAGTCGACGGACAGGTCGGGTGGCGGCGGCTGCGGAGCAGGCACCACCTCGGCGCGGACGGTCTGTGCCGGCAGCGCGGCGACAGGCGGCATCTCGACCACCCCGAGAAACTCCCGCGCCTGGTCGACGTTCGAAACGATGAGAAAGGCGTCGCTTCCGCCGAGCAGCCGAGCCAGTTGCCGGCGCTCGGCTGCCGACGACGCGATGCCGATGACAAGCGAGGCGACTGGGATCCCATGCATTGCCCCACCCCTTCCGGTTCCCCACACTCACTCCGGATGGTTTCGTGCCGCCGACCGAAACATCGATCAGCATCTTGACCCTAGTGGCGGTGCGTCTCGGCAAGGTAAAACATAGTTGCATGTAAGCATGTGGATGCGGCTCGGGGTCGTACCTCGTCGGTCGGTTGGGCGACAACGGCGAGTTTCCGGGCGGCTCCCTGGTGGGATCGCCCGGTTTGTTCCGGGACGAGCGCCGGCGGTTGTGACAGAACCAAGACACAGCGCGGACGGCGTCCGGACCTGGCCGGCCGACGATGGCCGGCATGTCCATCGGATCGTCGTACCCCGTCGACCGGTCGTCGGCCGCCCCCGCGCCGGTCGGCATCGCGCGACCGGAAGCGCCCGACCGCGTGTCCACGCCGCTGGTCCTGCGGCTGCTCGGTGCGGCAGTGTGTTTCCTTCTCACACTGGCTCTCACCGGCGCGCTGTTCGTGTGGACGTACCCCGGTCAGTGGTGGGACGGTCTGCTCCTGCCACGCGCCGAGTCAGGTGGAGGTTACGAGCAGCAGACCGATCTGGTGGTGCCCGCGCAGGCCGTGCTGGCGACATTCGGCGACCCGCTGTTCCTGGCCGCCCTGCTCGGCGGGGTGCTGCTGGTGGGCCTGCTCGGCCGACGGCTGCTGGCCGGCGTCGTCGGTGTCGTCATGGTGCTCGGCGCGGTCGTGGCGGCCGGCACGGCGAAGTCGGCGCTGCCCCGCCCGGATCTGGCGATCCCGAGTTCGACAACACACAACAGCTTCCCCAGCGGCCACGTCGCTGTCGCGGCGGCCATTCTGCTGGCGTACCTGCTGGTGCTGCCCGGACCGGCTCGGCGGTGGCTGGCGCTGCCCGGCGCGGCGGGCGTCTCGGTGATCGGCGCGGCCACGATGATCGCGGGCTGGCACCGGTTCAGCGACGTGCTCGGCGGCGTCCTGCTGAGCGTGACGCTGTTCTGCCTGGCGGCGGCCGTCCTGGCCGGCAGGCACTGTGGTGCCGTGCCCCGCCCGCCTGATGGGCTGGCGGCCGTCGGACGCCTACTGGCCGAGGCCGCGGCTGGGCTCGTCGTCCTCGTGGGGGTGTCGCTGGCGGTGGCGCCCGGTCTGGCCGCCGAGGTGCGGCGGGGTCCGATGCTGGCCATCGGCGCTGCCACCGGGTTGACGATGCTGGCGGTGGGCGCGGCGGTGTTCGTGGTGCGGTCGGTCGATTTCGCGGCACCGGCCCGCCCGCAAACGAGCCGCCCGCAGGCGAAAGGCAGGATATTTCCGTGATGGGATACTTGGCGGCATGTCCCAGGTCCTGCTGATCGAAGATCACCAGACGGTCCGTGACGGGTTGCAGTTGGCGCTCACCCGACAGGGCCACACTGTCGACGCCGTGGCAACCGGTGAGCAGGGGCTGGAACGACTGCGCGCGGCCACTGCCGACGTCGTGGTCCTCGATCTCATGCTGCCCGGTATGGACGGGTTCGAGGTCTGCCGGCGGATCCGCCAACTCGGCGACCTGCCGATCATCATGCTCACCGCCCGCAACGACGACATGGACGTGGTGGCGGGCCTGGAGGCCGGCGCCGACGACTACGTGGTCAAGCCGGTGCAGCCCCGGGTGCTGGAGGCACGCATCCGCGCGGTGCTGCGCCGCACGACAGTCGAGTCGCGGCGCGCCGACACCGAACGGCCCGGCCTGCGCCAGCACGGCGCCCTGACCATCGACCGGGCCGCACTGGTGGTCAGCAAGGACGGCACGCCGGTCAGCCTGGCCCCGACGGAGCTGCGCCTGCTGCTCGAACTCTCCCACACGCCGGGGCAGGTGCTCAGCCGTCAGCAGCTGCTGGAGGCGGTGTGGGAGCACGGCTACCTGGGCGACTCGCGCCTTGTCGACGCCTGCGTGCAGCGGCTGCGCGCCAAGATCGAGGACGAGCCGTCGGCCCCGGTCTTCATCCAGACGGTCCGCGGGTTCGGCTACCGGTTCGGGCCCCTGTGACGCTGTGGCGTGGGGCCGGCACCAGGGCTTCGGGCCTGCGGCTCCGGCTGGTCCTGGCGTTCGCCCTGCTGGGCGTCACCACCACGGCCGTGGTGGCCAGTGGAAGCTACGTCCAGGCGCGTACCGTGATCCTCCAGCAGGCGCAGGACGCGGCGGTGGCGTCGCTCACCGACCGGATCGCGAAGGTCTACCCGATCACCAGCCTGCCGTCCAACCCGCAGGAGCTAGACGTGTTGGCGCAGCGCCTCACCGACCGGAACGAGACCACGCTCATCCACTACCGGGGCGTGTGGTCGCAGGGCATCCAGGCGCCCGACCCCGTCACCCCGGAGCTGCGGGAGGCGGTCGCCGATGGTCGCATCGCCTGGCAACGTGTCGTTCGCGACGGTGTGCCAGTGCTGCTCATCGGCACCCAGCTGAGGATCGAACGCGCCGACGGTTCCTCCGTGCCGTCCGGGCTGGAGGTCTACTCGACACGCAGTCTCACGTCCGAGCAGCAGAGCATCGACCGGCTCGCCACCTTCGCGTGGCTGACCGGCGGGCTGTCCCTGATCCTCGCGGTCCTGCTGGCGCTGCTGGCCGCGCGGGGCGTGCTGCGGCCGGTACGGGAGCTGGGTCAGGCGGCCCGCCGGCTCGGCGAAGGCGACCTGTCCACCCGGCTGACCGTCCGGGGCGTGGACGAGTTGGCCGACGTGGCGCGGACCTTCAACGACACCGCCGGGAGACTGGAGAGGCAGGTTGGTGAACTGCGGCGGATGGAGGCCGACGCCCGGCGCTTCGTCGCCGACGTGTCACACGAACTGCGCACACCGCTGGCCGCGATGACGGCGGTCACCGACGTGCTCGACGAGGAGGCCGACCGGTTGCCAGGGGATGCCGGCCGGGCCGCCCGGCTCGTCAGTCAGGAGACGCACAACCTCACCCAACTGGTGAACGACCTCATCGAGGTGAGCAGGTTCGACTCGGGCACGGCGCGGCTCGCCCTCGACGACGTCGACGTCGCCGCGGCGATCACCGCGACCCTGCGGGTGCGGGGCTGGGCCGAGCGGGTACGCACGGAGCTGGCACCGGGAGTGGTCGCCCGGCTCGACCCCCGCCGGCTCGACGTCATCGTCGCCAACCTGGTCGGTAACGCCCTCCGGCACGGTGCCGAACCGGTGTCCGTACGCCTGGACGCCGACGCGGACTGGCTCACCATCGAGGTCAGCGACCATGGCCCGGGCTTGGATCCGCAGGTGCTGCCGCACGTCTTCGACCGCTTCTACAAGGCCGACACGGCCCGGACCCGCTCCGAGGGCAGCGGACTCGGCCTCGCCATCGCGTGGGAGAACGCGCGCCTGCACCGGCGCGACGGCCAGACGGGCAGCCTCATCGCCGGTAACGGCCAGCATGGCGGCGCGGTGTTCACGCTCCGCCTGCCGCGCCTGGCGTCGGAGACGGCAGCCGACGGAGACGTACGGTGAGCCGCCGAGCACCGCTGATCGCGGGAGGGCTCCTGTTCGCGCTGCTCGCCACGGGCTGCGGGGTCCGGCCCACCGACGTCATAAACGGCCGCCCCGCGGTGAGCGGCCCGGCCGAGGGCACGGGGATCTACCTGCTGTCGCAGGGACAGGTCGTGTTGGCGATCCGTTCGATGAAGCCGCCGTCGCCGCCGCTGTCCCTGTCGCCGGCCGAGACGCTGGCACTGCTCGCGCAGGGACCCACCGAGAGCGAGCGGAGTGCGGGGATCACCAGCGACGTGCCGACCGACCTGGTGCCGGCCAACGTGGGCCCGACAGCCGACGGAAACGGCGTCACAGTGACGGTGGCGAGTGCGGTGAAGCCGCTGTCGCCACTCGCCGTCGACCAGATCGCCTGCACAGTGGCCGATGCCTTGGCGCGCAGCGCGCAGGGCAGGAGTTTCGCCCCGGTCACGCTGGCCGGGCCGGACGGCACCCGCCCGGCCCGGACCTGTCCCGTGACGTGACAGCGGCTGGCTACGCCGGCGACCGCGGCTGGCTACGCCGGCGACCGCGGCTGTCTACGCCGGCGACCGCGGCTGTCTACGCCGGACGTGACCGTGGCTGTCTACGCCGAAGCGACAGCCTGCGGCAGTCCACTGGACGCGCGTCGGCCCGCGTCGGCCAGAGCGCCGTCGATCAAAATGTCGAGCAGAGCGGGAAACCCGATGCCGGCCCGCCGCCAGATCTGCGGGAACTGCGACGCGGCCGTGAACCCGGGGAACGTGTTGACCTCGTTCACGATCGGCTCCGCGCCCTCGCCGGGCAGGAAGAAGTCGACCCGGAGCAGCCCTCGGCAGTCGAGGGCGTGGAAGGCGCGGATCGCACGGTCCCGCAGAACCTCGGTGGTGGCGGCGTCGAGCGGGGCGGGGATCTCGAAGACCGCCCCGCCGTCGTACTTCGCGTCGTAGTCGAAGAAACCATCGCCGACCACCCGGATCTCCAGGGGCGGCCCGGCCTGCACCCGGCCGTCGGGGTGCTGAAGGACCGCCACGTCGATCTCGCGGCCCCGCGCGCCCTGCTCGACGAGCACCTTCGGGTCGACAGCGCGGGCGCGCTCCAGCGCCGCCGGGAGGATCGCCCAGTCCGTCACCTTGACCACGCCCAGGCTCGACCCCGCACGGGCTGGCTTGACGAAGACCGGCAGACCGAGACGCCGCTGGTCGGCAGGCGACAGGTCCTCCCCGGGCCGCAGGGTCACCCCAGGGCTGACCCGCAGGCCCTCCGCCGCGAGGAGGCGCTTGGTGACGCCCTTGTCCATGCCCGCCGCGCTGGCGAAGACACCGTTGCCCACGTACGGCACGCCGAGCCATTCCAGCAGCGACGCGACGGTGCCGTCCTCGCCGTACGGGCCGTGCAGGGCCGGGAACACCACGTCCTGGGCGCGTACGACCCGCAGCGCCTGGGGCAGCGGTGTCGGACGGCCGTCGACGTGCCACGCGCCGTCGGTGCCGATGAGCACCTCGGTGATCTGGTACCGCTCGCGGTCCAGCGCGGCCAGGATGCTCTCGCCCGACCGGCGCGACACCGCGTGCTCGCCGCTGCGCCCGCCGTACAGCACTGCCAGTCGTGTGGTCATGAGATGTGTGCTCCCTCGTGGATGTGGTGGCGGCCCACCCGGGCCCCGATGCCGGTCAAGATCTCGTGTGGGTTGGTGCCGGCCCACCGCGCCCACTCGGTGACGCTCGGCGCGGCGTCGTCGGCGCCGAACACCACGACCGGATCTCCGATGGCCACGGGCAGGTCGCCGACGTCGACGACGCACTGGTCCATGGCGATGCGACCGACGATCGGACGGCGTCGGTCGCCGAGCCACACCTGGGCGCGACCCTCGGCGGCGCGGGGCAGGCCGTCGGCGTAACCGAGCGGCAGCAGCGCCAGCGTCGCGGCCCGGCCGGTCACGTACTCCGGTCCGTAGGACACGCCGGTGCCGGCGGGCACCCGCTTGACGTTGACCACCGCTGTCCGCAGCGTCAGGGCGGGCCGCAACCCGAACGCGCCGGGCCCGCTCGCGCCGAACGGGTCCACGCCGTACAGGGCGAGCCCGACCCGGCACAGGTCGAAGCGGGTGTCGGCCGCCGACAGCGCCGCCGCCGAGTTGGCAAGGTGCACGAGGTCGGGGTGCAGGCCGGCGTGCCGGGCTATCCGCAGTGCCTCCTCGAACGTGGCCACCTGCCGGGGCAGGCACTGACTGCCCGGTACGTCCGCGTCGGCCAGGTGGGACCACACGCCGCGAACCTGGATGCCGCCCTCCACCTCGTACTTGCGGGCCCACGCCACCATTTCCGGCCAGTCGTCGCCGCTGGCCCCGTTGCGGGACAACCCGGTGTCGACCTTGAGCTGCACCGTCGCGGGCACGCCCACCTGGCGGGCCGCGTCGACGATCGCGTGCAGGTGGGTTGTCGTCGACACGCCGACGTCGACACCCGCTCTGATCAGCGCGGCGAAGTCGTCGTCCGGGCGATGCAGCCAGCTCAGCGCGGGCGCGGTGATGCCGGCGTCGCGCAGGGCCAGCGCCTCAGCCGCCGAGGTCACGCCCAACCATCCGGCGCCGGCACCCAGCGCTGCCCGCGCCACCGGCACCGCGCCGTGACCGAACCCGTCCGCCTTCACCACGGCCATCAGGTCGGTGCCGGTGACCGCCGCTACCGTCCGGACGTTGCCGGCGATCGCTGCGAGGTCGACCACCGCCTCGGCCAGCGCGCTCATCTGGCGGGCTCTGGGTGGGCGGCGACCGGGGCCGCCGGCCGGCGGGGGCCGGGGAGCGCGAACAGCCAACCGGCGCGTACCGCCAGCAGCCAGCGGTGGATGGCCAGGCTCAGACCGATGACGAGCCCGGTCAGCACTATCGGATAGCCGAGCACCACCAGGTCCTGACCGATTCGGCCCAGCCTGGACACGGGGGAGTGCAGCAGTCGGTGCAGCAGCGCCAGGACGGGCATGTGGATGACGTAGATGGGCAGGGTGATGCGCCCCAGGGTGGCCAGCCAGTCGCCGAGGACACGCCACCGGCACAACCGGGCGGCGGCGGTGACGCCGAAGGCCACCGCCACGACGGAGACCGCCGGCCACACGCCGAACCACCGCTGGGCGCCGGCCGCCGCCATCGCGACGAGAACCACGGTGTACGCCCCGCAGGTCAGCACCAGCCGGCGTCGGGTGGCGGTCGCCGCCCACTCTTCGATCAGGGGTCGCAGGTGCAGGCCGGCGAGGAAGAAGACCAGGTTCTGGTAGAGGCCGGCCCGGTTGCCCGGGGTGTCCAGCAGGCCGGCCGCGGCGACGGCCGACAACACGGCGGCGGGTACGAGCACCAGCGCCCGGGGCGCCCGCCTGGTCACCTTGGCAAGCGTGAAGTAGAGCGCCAGCGCGTACAGGTACCACAGGTTGGACGGGGTGATCGTGAGCTGTTCCAGCAGGCCGAGGGCGGAGGTGGCACGGTCGGTCGGGAAGTCCGGTGCCGCCGCGAGGACCACTGTGTGGATCAGCAGCCAGAGGGCGTACAGGTAGAGGAGGCCGGCGACACGACTGCGGGCGACGCGTCGCCAGGGCCGCGTGACGGCGTTCGCCGCGAAGACCCCGGAGATGGTGAAGAACAGCGGCATCCGCAGCGGCAGGAACTGCTCGCCGAGCGCGCCCCACAGGCCCGGCACAGGTACGTCGAGGTGCCAGTCGATCTGCAGGTAGTCCTTGACGATCACGTGCCAGGCGACGACGAGGATGATGCAGACGCCCTTCGCGGCGTCGGCCCACCGCACCCGTCCCGACGCCGCCGGCGCGGCTGCGGCCAGGGCCATTGGCCGGCGGTGACGGAATCGGTCACGCGGCGCGTCGGGCTGGTGCTCGGCGGGCCGGGCGACGGTGGAGGTAAGCGTTCGGGTCACCCACCAGAAGCTGCCAGCGGGATATCCACGCATGAACCACGAGATGTCATGAACAGGTAATGGCTGTCGCCGGATCCGTCGCGCGGACACCGCCGACAGCCGTGCCGGTGACGCCGCGGGCCACTAGGCTCGCTCCGGAGGTGCCCAGATGAAGCTTGGTCTGCACTACTGGAGTTTCTCGAACCCGGCCGATCCGGCCATGATCGCGCCGACACTTGCGGAGGCGGCCACCACCGCCGAGCAGGCGGGCGTCGCCTCGTTCACAGTGATGGACCACTTCTTCCAGATGGACGCGGTGGCCCCGGCCGAGGAGCCGATGCTGGAGGCGTACACGACGCTCGGCTACGTGGCGGCGAACACCCAGCGGATGACACTGGGCGTGCTGGTCACCGGTGTGATGTACCGGTATCCGGGTCTGCTCGCCAAGACCGTGACGACCCTCGACGTGCTCTCCGGCGGTCGCGCCCGCCTCGGCATCGGGGCGTCCTGGTACGAGCGGGAGCAGCGCGGCCTCGGCGTGCCCGTGGTGCCGGTGGCCGAACGGTTCGAGCGGCTGGAGGAGACGCTGCGCATCTGCCTGCAGATGTGGAGCGACGACAACGGGCCGTTCGAGGGGCGGCACTACCAGCTCGCCGAGACGATCAACTCGCCGCAGCCGTTGAGCCGTCCCCGCCCGCCCATCATGATCGGCGGCGGGGGAGAGAAGAAGACCCTGCGCCTGGTGGCCCGGTACGCCGACGCCTGCAACCTGTTCGGCACGGCCGAAGGCGCCGGCGAGGTGGCGCGCAAGTTGGACGTGCTGCGCGAGCACTGTGCCGCCGAGGGCCGCGACTACGACAGCATCGTCAAGACGGTTGTCGCCCACCGGCCGCCGTTGGACGACGTCGACGCGTTCCTCGCCGAGGTCGCCGAGTACGCCGCGCTCGGTGTCACCGAGGTGCAGGTAACGCCGGACCGGCGCCCTGTGGAGTTCGCGCAGCGGCTCGGCGACGAGGTGGTGCCCCGGCTGGCCGACCTCGGCTGATCCGCGACGGCGACAGACAAGGGGCTGCCCTCCACCGGCGTGGAGGGCAGCCCCTTGTCGAGCCGTACGAGGTCAGGCGACAGTTGCGGGGAACCTCTCCCACACCCGGTGCGCGGCCAGCAGCTGCTGCACCGCCGTCAGCGCCTCCGGACCGGAGTCGGCTGACACGACGCCCGGGGCGCCGGCCACGCCGGCCTGCTCCAGGACGCCGACACCGGCACCCCAGGCGCCGATCGCCTTGGCGTGCCGCCAGCACTCCTCGACGAGCAGCAGCACGCGGGGGTCGACGGCCGTCGGGCCGGGTTTGCCGGCCTTGGCGTCGCGGGCGGGCAGCGCGTCCGGCGCGGGAGCCGGTGCGCCGGCCAGCAGGAGCGCGTCCAGCTCGACCGACCGGCCGGTGGCGAAGGTCCGCTGCACCGGCATGTCGCCGACCAGGCCACCGTGCGGGGCGATCAGCAGCGGCACCATGCCGGCCGCGAACACGGCCAGGCGTACCTCGTGCAGGTCGTCGAGGCCACCGTCGGGGTCGACGACGATCCCGACCATCCGGCCGTCGGCCGGCCACTCCTGGCCGACCTGCGACAACGCGGGGCTCGGCGTGACATCGGCGAGCGGCACCGTCGGCTGCGGCGCGGGCAGGCCGAGACCGGTGGCGACCTGCTCGCACAGCACCGGGTCGATGTTGGCCAGGCACTGGAGCTGACGCTCCTTGATCGCCTGGTGGTAGCACTTGCCCAGCTCGAAGGTGTACGCCCTGATGATGTGCTCCTTCTCGACAGGCGACATGCTCAGCCAGAACAGGCGTGCCTGGCTGTAGTGGTCGTCGAAGGAGACCGGGTTCGCGCGTACCTTGGGCGCCTGCGCCACAGTCACCGGTACGTCCAGGAAGGCGTGCTCGGCGTCACCGGCCGGGAAGGGGTTGCCCCCGTCGAGCGAGTTCGGCCGGTACGGCGCCACCCCGGCGTGGACGGCGTGCTGGTGGAAGCCGTCGCGCAGCATGTCGTTGACGGCGGCGTGCGGCCGGTTGATCGGGATCTGCGTGAAGTTCGGGCCGCCCAGTCGGGTGAGCTGCGTGTCGACGTACGAGAACAACCGGCCCTGCAACAGCGGGTCGTTCGTGACGTCGATGCCCGGCGGAAGGTGGCCGAGGTGGAAGGCGACCTGCTCGGTCTCGGCGAAGAAGTTGGTAGGCGTCCGGTTGAGGACGAGCCGGCCGACGGGCTGCACCGGCGCGAGTTCCTCCGGCACGATCTTGGTCGGGTCCAGCAGGTCGATCCCGGCGAAGGTCTCCTCGGGGGTGTCGGGGAAGACCTGGATGCCCAGCTCCCACTCGGGGAACGCGCCGGCCTCGATGGCGTCGTAGAGGTCGCGGCGGTGGAAGTCCGGGTCCATGCCGCTGAGCATCTGCGCCTCCTCCCAGTCCAGGGAGTGCACGCCGAGCTTCGGCTTCCAGTGGAACTTCGCAAGCGCCGTCTCCCCGGCCTCGTTGACGAGGCGGAAGGTGTGCACGCCGAACCCTTCCATGGTCCGGTACGAGCGCGGGATGCCCCGGTCGGACATGTTCCACAGGGCGTGGTGCTGCGCCTCGGTGTGCAGCGAGACGAAGTCCCAGAAGGTGTCGTGGGCGCTCTGCGCCTGCGGGATCTCCCGGTCCGGGTGCGGCTTGCCGGCGTGGATGACGTCGGGGAACTTGATGGCGTCCTGGATGAAGAACACCGGGATGTTGTTGCCGACGAGGTCGAAGGTGCCCTCGTCGGTGTAGAACTTCGTCGCGAAGCCCCGGGTGTCGCGGACCGTGTCGGCCGAGCCCCGCGAGCCGAGGACCGTGGAGAACCGGACGAACACCTCGGTCTCCCGGCCCTTCTTGAGGAAGCCGGCCCGGGTGACTGCCTCGGCGGTGCCGTAGGCGGTGAACAGGCCGTGCGCGCCGGCGCCCCGGGCGTGCACCACGCGCTCCGGGATCCGCTCGTGGTCGAAGTGCGTGATCTTCTCGCGCAGGTGGTGGTCCTGGAGCAGGACCGGCCCTCGCGGCCCGGCCTTGAGGGAGTGGTCGGTGTCGCGCAGCCGCGCCCCGTTCGCCGTGGTGAGGTACGCGCCCTGCTGACCCTTCGCGGTCTTCGGCACCCCGGTCTCCGCGCCCGTGGGCGTACGGGTCTGCGGCGCGCCCTGCTCCGGTTTGGGCGGCAGCGGGTCGCGGGGCGTCGTCGGCTCGTCGACGGTCGGCGGCGCGCTGCCGGGTGCGCCGGGCACCTCCGGCGTCAGGGCGTCGGTGATCTTTTCGGTGGCGGTCTTGACGACGTTCTTGACCGCGTCGGCGGGCTTGCTGGAATCCACGGAACGGAACCCCTCCGTTGAGCGTTATGAGCGGGCGTCTGCCCTGCTACCCCTGGTCAGGGGGTCAAAACACAACAGCGGTGGGCGGGACTGGTGATTTCGCCGATGCGGGGGGCGCGCCGAGCGGACAACACTGACGGACGTCGATATCGCTCGACTCTAGGGAGTGCCCGACGTGCCGTCACCAACCACCACCCGTCCCCGTTCCGTGGCAGCCCGAGCCGTCCGGTTCGCGCTGGCCGCCACCCTCGTCGCCGGCGGCGTCCTGGCCGGACCCTCCGGTGCCGCCCAGGCGGCGAGCCCGTACGAGCGGGGCCCCGCCCCGACCACCGCGATCCTGGAGGCCAGCCGCGGCCCCTTCACCACCGCCTCGCAGAGCGTCTCCTCGCTGAGCGTGACCGGCTTCGGCGGCGGCGTCATCTACTACCCGACCAGCACCAGCGAGGGCACCTTCGGCGCCATCGCCATCTCGCCCGGCTACACGGCCTCCTGGTCCAGCATCAGCTGGCTCGGCCCGCGGATCGCCTCGCACGGCTTCGTGGTGATCGGCATCGAGACCAACACCCGGCTGGACCAGCCGGACAGCCGGGGCCGGCAGCTGCTGGCCGCGCTTGACTACCTCACCGAGCGCAGTTCGGTGCGGAGCCGGATCGACAGCAGCCGGCTCGCCGTGGCCGGTCACTCGATGGGTGGCGGCGGCAGCCTGGAGGCGGCCTCGTCCCGGCCGTCGTTGCAGGCCGCCGTGCCGCTGGCGCCCTGGAACCTGGACAAGAGCTGGTCCGAGCTGCGGGTGCCGACGCTGATCATCGGTGGCGAGAGCGACTCGGTCGCGCCGGTCTCGTCGCACTCGGTGCCGTTCTACAACAGCATCCCGGCCTCCGCCGAGAAGGCGTACCTGGAGTTGAACGGGGCGAGCCACTTCTTCCCGCAGACGACGAACACGCCGACCGCGCGGCAGATGGTGGCCTGGCTGAAGCGGTTCGTCGACGACGACACCCGCTACGAGCAGTTCCTCTGCCCGGGCCCGAGCGGCTCGCAGATCCAGGAGTACCGCAACACCTGCCCCAGCTACTGAGCACGTCAAACCGGGGCGGCCACTGCTGGTGGCCGCCCCGGTCGCGTGCCGGCCCGACGGCGTGCCGGCCCGACGGCGTGCTGGTCGGGGGCATTGAAGGTATTGACGCCGTACCCGAGAAACGTACACTGCGAGTGTAAATAACACCCCGCCACGACGCGAGGGATGGGTGATGGAACGCGGGCTCGAACTGCACCACATCGGCGTCCGTTTCGGCGGCCTCACCGCCCTCGACGACGTCTCGCTGCGGGTGCCACCCAACCGGGTGGTGGGCGTGATCGGGCCCAACGGCGCCGGCAAGACCACGCTGTTCAACGTGATCTGCGGTTTCGTGACGCCGGAGACGGGTTCGCTCACCCTGGACGGTCGGCCGCTGCGACCACGGCCGCACGGCCTGACCCGGCTGGGCATCGCGCGGACCCTGCAGGGGACCGGGCTCTTCGCCGGGCTCACCGTGCTGGAGAACGTGATGACCGGCGCTTCGCACACCGCTCGTGCGGGTTTCGCCTCCGCCCTGTTCGGGCTGCCCCGCAGCGACCGCGACGAGCAGCGACTGCGCCGGCAGGCAGTGGACATCCTCGACGACCTCGGCATCGCGGGGTACGCCGACGCCGCGCCGACCACGCTGCCCTTCGCCGTACGCCAGCGGGTCGCCCTGGCCCGCGCGCTCGCCGCACGGCCGCGGCTGCTGCTGCTCGACGAGCCGGCCGGTGGCCTCGGCGCCGACGACATCACCGAGCTGGCGGAGTTGGTCCGGCAGCTGCCCCGCCGCGACGCCGACCCGTGCGCGGTGCTGCTCGTCGAGCACCACATGGACCTGGTGATGGCGGTCTGCGACGAGATCGTGGTGCTCGACTTCGGCCGGGTGATCGCCGCCGGCACGCCGGACGAGATCCGCGACGATCCGGCGGTCACCGACGCCTACCTGGGCGCCGCGATCGAGGACGCCGCTGTCGACGGTGTCACCTCGTGAGCGCGCCCGATCTGCTCGTGGTGCGCGGGCTGGTGGCCGGCTACGGTGCCGCGCCGGTGTTGCAGGCCATCGACCTGACAGTGCCCGCCGGCACCATAGCGGCGGTGGTGGGCGCCAACGGCGCCGGCAAGACGACACTGCTGCGCGCGCTCTCTGGCATGATCCGCCCGTCCTCCGGCCAGGTCGTCCTCGCCGGAGAGGACCTGCGGGATACGCCGGTGGAGCAGCTCGTCCGACGCGGCATGGCGCACGTGCCGGAGGGGCGGGGCGTGATCAGCGAACTCACCGTCGACGAGAACCTGCGGCTCGGCGGCCTGTGGCGGCGGGACCGGGCCGACGCCGGCCGCGCCCTCGACGAGGTCTACCAGCTCTTCGAGCCGCTCGCCAGGCGTCGCCGGCACCTCGGTCACCAGCTGTCCGGCGGTGAGCGGCAGATGCTCGCGCTCGGTCGGGCGCTTGTCGGCAGGCCACGACTGCTGCTGCTCGACGAACCCTCGCTCGGCCTGGCCCCACGGGTGGTCGCCCGGACCATGGCCCTGCTGCGGCAACTGCGCGACAGCACCGGCCTGACGGTGCTGCTCGTCGAGCAGAACGTGCGCAGCGCGCTCGCCGTCGCCGACCAGGGCGTGGTGATGTCGCTGGGCCGGGTCGTGATCGCCGCCCCGGCCGCCACGCTGCGCGACGACGACGACCTGCGCCACGCGTACCTCGGCTTCTGACCACCACCTCGTTTCCGAAGGGAGGACTGTTGGACCGCTTCGTCTTCCTCACCATCGACGGCCTGTCCCGGGGCGCGGTGTACGCCGCGTTCGCGCTGGCCCTGGTGCTCATCTGGCGGGCGGCGCGGGTCGTCAACTTCGCCCAGGGAGCGATGGCCGTCGCCGCCGCGTACGTCGCGTACACAGTGTCCGCCGCGACCGGCTCCTACTGGGTGGGCTTCGTTGTCGCGATCGTCGCCGGGCTTGTGCTCGGCGCGCTCGTGGACCGGGTCGTGATGCGCCACGTCGACCACGCCTCACCGCTCAATCCGGTGATCGTGGCGCTCGGGCTGGTGCTGTTGATCCAGGCCGTGCTGGGCATGGTGTACGGCAACGAGTTCCGTCCCGCCGAAGCGCCGTTCAGCCGGTCCGCCCTTACCGTGGGCGGGGTCGCCGTGCTGTCGCCGTACGACCTGTTCGTCTTCGCCACGATCGGTGTGGTGGTGAGTGCGCTGGCGTGGATGTTCGCGCGTACACCCGTGGGGTTGCGGATGCGGGCGGCGGCCTTCGCGCCGGAGGTGTCCCGCCTGCTCGGTGTCAACGTGGGCGGGATGTTGACGCTCGGCTGGGCGCTCGCCTCCGGCGTGGGCGCGCTGGCCGCGATGCTTGTCCTCCCCACCGAGCTGGGTCTGCATCCGCACGCCATGGACCTGGTGTTCGTCTCGGCGTTCACGGCGGCGGTGGTCGGTGGGTTGGACAGCCCACCGGGCGCGGTTGTCGGTGGATTGGTGGTGGGTCTGCTGCTGTCCTATGTGAGCGGCTACGTCGGCAGTGACGTCACCCCCCTCGCGGTGCTGGTCCTGCTGCTGGCGGTGCTGCTGGTCCGGCCCGGTGGGCTGTTCGCCCCGGTCGCTGCGAGGCGAGTGTGAGCGCCACCCGGGCGGCAGTGCCGCCGAAGCAGCGATCCGCGGGGGTCGGTGACCGCCCGGTCGACGGTCGGCGCGGCTCGACACTGCTGCGGCATCTCGCGGTGGCGCTCGCCGTGGGGCTGGCGCTGGTGGCGGTCAGCTACGCCGTCGAGCCGTTCCGCAACTTCCAGCTCGCCACAGTGGCGGCGTACCTCTGCGCCACAGCCGGGCTGACCGTCCTCACCGGGCTCAACGGTCAGCTGTCGCTGGGGCACGGGGCCTTGATGGCCGTCGGCGCGTACACGGTGGCTCTGTGCCAGACCGCGTTCCTCGACAGGGGGATGACCGGCGGTTGGCTGTTGGCGGTCTCGCTGGTCGCGGCGATCGTCAGCACGGTGGCTGTCGGCGCGGTGGTCGGTGTGGCCGCCGCCCGGCTGCGGGGTCCCTACCTGGCAGGTGTGACCCTCGCCGTGGCCGTCGTCGTGCCGGCGCTTGCCGTCACCTTCGACGGGGTGTTCAACGGTGAGCAGGGGCTGTCGGTGCCTGTGGAACCGCCACCGATGGCGCTCGGCGCGTACTTCCCCTACGAGCGGTGGCAGCTCTGGCTCTCGGGCGCTGCCACCCTGCTCGCCCTGGTGCTGCTGGCCAACCTGATCCGCAGCCGGTACGGGCGCACGTTCCGGGCGGTCCGCGACGACGAGGTGGCGGCCCGCCTCGCCGGCATCCACGTGGCGCGTACCCAGGTCCTCGCGTTCGTGGTCAGTGCCGCCACGGCCGGGCTCGGCGGCGCCCTGCTCGCGGTGCTCGCGCAGAGCGTCTCGCCGGGCGCGTTCTCGCTGACGCTGTCGCTGTTCCTGCTGATGGCCGTGGTGATCGGCGGCCTCGGTCGGCTCGCCGGAGCGTTGTGGGGGGCTGTCCTGCTTGTCGCCCTGCCGGACCTCACCCATTCGGTGACCGAATTGTTCACCCTCTCGCCCGCGGTGGCGCAGCGGCTGGAGGGCAACCTCCCGCTGGCGATCTTCGGCATCACGCTGATCGTCGTGATGATCGCCGCGCCGGGCGGCGTGCAGGGCGTGCTGTCCCGTCTCGGCCGGGCCCTGCTGGCCCGATGGCCGGCACGGCGTTCCTGAGCTGTTCTCGGCCCGGCCTCGGCCGGGCGCCCCACCACACCACACCGTTCCCCGAGAATCGGACCGAGAAAGGTCGGTGTTCCTCATGCACCGTACGGCACAACGCGGTCTCGCGATCGCCAGCACAATAGCCCTGCTCATCGCCGCCGCCGGTTGCAGTGGCGACGACGGCGGCTCCTCCTCCGGCGGGGCATCCGTGCCGGGGGTCACCGACACCGAGATCGTCGTCGGTACGCACATGCCGCTGACCGGGCCGGCCTCGGCCGGCTACTCCAAGATCGCGCCGGCGACGAAGGCGTACTTCGACTACGTCAACGCCAACGGCGGTGTGCACGGCCGGAAGATCACCTACAAGATCATGGACGACGGCTACAACCCGGCGAACACCCAGCAGGTGGTCCGGCAGCTCGTCCTTCAGGACAAGGTCTTCGCCGTCCTCAACGGGCTCGGCACCCCGACCCACACGGGCGTTCTCGACTTCCTCAAGACCAACAGGGTGCCCGACCTGTTCGTGGCCTCCGGCAGCCGCAGCTGGGACCAGCCGGACAAGTATCCGGGCACGTTCGGGTTCAACCCGGACTACACAGTCGAGGGCAAGATCCTCGCCAACTACGTGAAGGCGAACCACGCCGGCCAGAAGGTCTGCTTCCTCGGCCAGGACGACGACTTCGGCCGCGACAGCCTGGTGGGCGTGGAGAAGGTGCTCGGCGCCGGGGGCGTGGCGGTCAAGCAGACGTACGTCACCAGCAACACCAACGTCGCGCCGCAGATCGGCGCGTTCAAGGCCGCCGGCTGCCAGGTCGTCGTGCTCGCCACGGTGCCCGGCTTCACCGCCCTGTCCGTCGGCACCGCCGCGCGGCTGGGCTTCAAGCCGCAGTGGCTGGTCTCGAACGTCGGCGGCGACCACCCGACCCTTGCCAAGCAGCTCGGCGAGGCGGCTCCGCTGCTGGAGGGCATGGTGGGCGCCAACTACCTGCCGATGCAGAACGACACGGCGAACCCGTGGATCCAGCTCTTCACGAAGATCAACAAGGAGCACAACGGTGACGCGCCGTTCGACGGCAACACCGTCTACGGCATGTCCGTCGGCTACCTGTTCGTGCAGGTGCTGCTCGCCGCCGGCAAGGACCTCACCCGGGAGAAGGTGCTCACCGCGGTGCAGAAGGGTGGCTTCCAGGGGCCGGGCCTCGCGCCGCTGCGCTTCTCCGACAAGGACCACTCCGGGTACGGCGGTCAGCGCCTGACCCGGGTGAGCGGGGGAGCGCAGAGCTACTTCGGGCCGACGTACGAGACCGACGAGGAGGACGGCCCGGTCACCGAGTTCTCGACCGCCCCGGTCGCGCCGCCCGCCAACGGGGTGCCGACCGTCTCCTGACGACTCGTACACCCGGCCGTCGACCGGTCGTGGTCACCGTCGACCGCGCCCGGTCGTACGGCTGCGTCCGGCGGCGCGTCGGGACTCTCGGCGGTGCTGGCGGTCCTTCGGCGGCGCTGCCGGGAAGGCGTTGACCGACACCGATCACCACTCCTACTATCTGCACTGTGGATGCAGAATCACGAAGGCTCGTCGGTCGGGTCGCCATCGTCACCGGCGCCAGTCGGGGGATCGGCCTGGCCATCGCGCGGCGGCTGGTGGCCGAGGGCGCGCGGGTGGGTCTCACGGCCCGCCACCCCGAGGCGCTGGACGAGGCCGTCACCGCCCTCGGCGGTCCCGCGTACGCGGTCGCCGTTGCCGGCCGGGCCGACGACGCCGCGCACCAGGCCGACGCGGTACGCCAGGTCAGTGCGGCATTCGGGCCTGTCGACCTCCTGGTCAACAACACAGGCATCAACCCGGTGCACGGCCCGCTCGTCGATCTGGACCTGGCGGCGGCCCGCAAGATCCTCGACGTCAACCTGGTGGCCGCGCTGGGCTGGGTGCAGGCGGTCTGCGCCGCCGGCATGACCGAGCGCGGCGGCTGCGTGGTCAACGTGTCGTCGATCGCCGGTCTCGCACCGGCACCCGGCATCGCCTTCTACGGGGTGAGCAAGGCCGCGCTCAACCACCTCACCGCGAGCCTCGCCGTGGAGTTGGGGCCGACGGTCCGGGTCAACGCCGTCGCACCCGGCGTGGTCAAGACCCGCTTCGCCGCCGCCCTCTATGAGGGCCGGGAGGAGGAGGTCGCCGCGCGGTACCCGCTGGGCCGGCTCGGCGTCGCCGACGACGTGGCGGGCGCTGTCGCCTTCCTGGCCTCCGCCGACGCCGCCTGGATCACCGGGCAGACGATCGTCTGCGACGGTGGCGTCACGCTTGGCGGCCGGTCGGGATGACGCCGCCACTGGTCGCCCGAGGTCGCCTGATCATCGCCTGTCTAGACTCGGCGGTGCGTCGGGGGACGCCATGGCGGTGAGGGGGCGGGGGCGGATGAACAAGGTCGAGGCCCCGGGCCGCGTCGACGGGCGTACGGCCCGAGCCGAGCGCACCCGGGCAGCCATCGTCGAGGCGCACCTGGCGCTCATCGCCGAGGGTGACCTGCGGCCGACCGGCGAACGCATCGCCGAGCGGGCCGGCATCTCGCTGCGGACGCTCTGGACCAACTTCAAGGACATGGAGACGCTGTTCGAGGCGAGCGGCGCGGAGGTGCTGCGTCAGCAGGACGCCGCGTACCGGCCCATCTCGCCAGCGTTGCCCCTGGCCAAGCGCGTCGACGCATACTGCCGGCAGCGCGCCCGGCTGCTCCAGCTCATCGCGCCGTCGGCGCGGGCCGCGCAGATGCGCGAGCCGGTCTCCGAGCAGCTGCACCTCAACCGCCTCAAGCACATCGACCGGGTACGCGACGAGGTCGAACAGCTCTTCGCCACCGAGTTGGCGCGGGCCGGGCGAGGGCGCGAGCAGTTGCTCAACGCGCTGGTCGCGGCGAGCATGTGGCAGGCGTGGTCGATGCTGCGGTACGGCCTCGGGCTGGGCGTGGACCAGGCCCGGGGGGTCATGACCCGGACGGTCGGCGCGCTGTTGGCGGAGGTGGCGGCCGACTGATCCCGGCCTGTCCTCTTTCCTTCCGCTTATCGATGAGTGACACTGTGACGCATGGTTACTGCATCACGAGTGCAAATAACTGTGCTGCGCGGCCGGGATGACCAGTGCCGGGCCGTCCGGAGCCTTCTCGACGGCGTGACCGACGGCGGTGGGGCGCTGCTGCTGCACGGCGAGCCGGGGTCGGGGCGCACGGCTCTGCTCACCTACGCCCACCGGTACGCCGAGAACTGTGTCGTCCTGGCCGGGGCCGGGCTGCCCGCCGAGGCGACGCTGCCGTACGCCGGGCTGCAACGCCTGCTCGACCCGGTGCGCGACCGGACAGCCGACCTGCCGGAGCCGCAGCGGCACCTGCTGCGTCGCGCGCTGGACGGGGAGGGCTGCCCGCCCGACCGTCGGCTGGCCCTCTCGGTGGCCGTACTCGGGCTGCTCGGCGCCGCCGCCCGGGAACGCCCGCTGCTGGTCACGATGGACGACCTCGACAGGGGTGACGGGCAGACCGCGCAGGTGCTGGCGTTCGTGGCCCGCCGTCTGCGCCACCTGCCGATGGCCGTGCTGCTCACCGCCGACGTCACCGCCACTGTCGACGGGGTCGCGACGTGCCGGCTCGGGCCGCTGAGTGAGCGGGACAGCGTTGCGGTCCTGGCCGACCGGCTGCCCGAACCACCTGCCGAGCCGGTGGCGGCCACCCTCGCCGTGATCGGCGGCGGCAACCCGCAGGCGCTCGTGGACCTCGCCGACGCGCTGAGCCCGGGGCAATGGCGGGGGGAGGAACTGCTGCCCGCCACGCCACCGGCCGACGGCGCGCTGGGCCGCGCCTACCGGGCCCGCCTCGACCGCCTGCCGCCGGACACCCGCCGGATGCTGCTGCTCGCCGCGCTCGACGAGCCGAACGAGCCCGCGACACTGGCCCGCGCGGCCGACGCCGCCGGTGTGGTCGTCGAGGCGCTCGCCCCGGCGGAGGTCGCCGGCCTGGTCCGGGTCGAGCCCGGGGGCGTCACGTTCCGGCAGCCGCTGGTCCGGGCGATGGTCGCGGCCAGCGCACCGCTCGCGCAGCGACGGCAGGCGCACCGGCTGCTCGCCGGGGTGCTCGACGCGGATGCGCAGCGGCTGCGCCGGGCCATGCACCTCGCCGCCGCGACGGCGGGCACCGACGCTGCCCTCGCCGACGAGTTGGAGCGCGCGGCGGTAGGCGTACCGACCGACTGGGCGATGGCCTCGACCGCGCTGTGTCGGGCAGCCGAACTCAGCGACCGCCCGCGCGACGCCGCCGGCCGGCTGCTGACCGCCGCCCGGTACGCGTGGACCGCCGGCCAGCCCACCGAGGCACGTCTGCTGCTCGACCGGCTCCGCGCCACCTGCGCCGACCCGGCCGTCGCCGGGCACGCGGACCTGCTGCGCGGTGAGCTGGAGTTGCGCTGCGACGCCGCCTCGGGCGCGGCGTCCACGCTGCTGGCCGCCGCCGGGACTGTCGCGACCACCGACCGCGCGCTTGCCGTGCAGGCGTTGGCGCGGGCCGGCGAGGCAGTGTGCTTCGCCGGTGACCAGTACCGGTACGCGGAGGTCGGCCGCCGGGCCGCGGAATTACGGCGCCCGCACGACCCACCGGCTGTCGAGTTGACGAGTTCGCTCGTCGCCGGTGTGGCGGCCACGCTGCGGGGCGACCATGAGCGGGCAGGTCCTGCGCTGCGCCGAGCTGTCGTGCTCGGTGGCCGGTTGAACGGGTCGGAGCTGACCCCGACCGCGCTCGCCTGCGCGGCGGCGGCCGGACTGGTGGTGGCGGTGGACGGCGCGGCGCACCGGCTCGCCGAGCGTGCCGTCGGGTTGGCCCGCGAGCGGGGCGAACTGTCAATGCTGTCCCGGGCGTTGGAGCTGCGGGCGGTCGCCGAGTACTGGCTGGGTCGGCACGAGGCGGCGGCGGAGACGTCCCGCGACGGACTGCGGGTTGCCCGTGCCACAGGCCAGGTCAACTGTGCCAACGTCCACCTGGGCATGCTCGCCGTGCTGGCCGCCGTACGAGCGGACCGGGAGACCAGCCTGCGGCGGATCCGGGAGATCGGGGAGGCTCCGACACCGGGCAGCCGGCCGCACGCGCTCGCCGGGTGGGCGCGGGCAGTCCTCGACCTGGCCGACGGCAGGCATGCCGAGGCGGCGACCAGGCTGGCGTCGCTGGCCCGACTCGGCACCGGGCGAGGTCAGGTGCTCGTCCAGGTGATGGCAACCCCGTACCTGGTGGAGGCCGCCGCCCACCTGGCGCACCGGCCGGCGGCGACGGCCGCGCTCGCTGTCTTCGACAGATGGGCAAGCAGCACCGCCAGCCCGCTGCGGCGGGCACTGTCGGCCCGGTGTCACGCGCTGCTCGCGCCACGGGGGAGCGGCGAGGCGGAGCGCGAGTTCCGGACCGCGCTGCGACTGCACCCGACCGAAGCCGGCACGTTCGAGCGTGCGCGCACCGAGTTGCTCTTCGGACAGGAGTTGCGACGCAGCCGTCGTCCGCGCGACGCCCGGGAGTACCTGCACCAGGCCCGGGAGACGTTCACGCTGCTCGGGGCGAGCCGTTGGGCCGAGCAGGCGACTGCGGAGCTGCGGGCCGCCGGAGAGTCGGTCGGCCCACCGGACCTGCCGGCCGCGCGGCTGCTGACCGGCCAGCAACTGCGGATCGCCCAACTGGTCGCCGAGGGGGCCACCAACCGGGAGATCGCGGCCCGGATGTTCCTGTCCACCCGCACTGTCGACCACCACCTGCGCAACGTGTTCCACCGGCTGGGCATCCGATCGCGTACCGAACTGGTCCGTGCGTTCGCCACCGACCGGCACGTCGGTCTGGCCTCCGACAGGTGAGCGAGGTCGGTCGCCGTCCGCTCTGGACGACGTAAACTATCACCGCTAGTTTATTCGCCATGGAGCTGACCCTCACCGCCGAGCAGGCAGCCGTCCGCCAGCTCGCCGCCGAGTTCGCCGACCGGGAACTGCTGCCGTACGCCGCCGAATGGGACCGGCGCGAGTCGGTCGACCCTGCCATCGTCGGCAAACTCGGCGAGCTGGGCTTCCTGGGGCTGACAATCGCCGAACACGACGGCGGCTCCGGCGGCGACCACCTCGCGTACTGCCTGGTCCTGGAGGAACTCGGCCGGGGCGACTCGGCGGTGCGCGGCATCGTCTCGGTCTCGCTCGGCCTCGTCGCCAAGTCCATCGCCGCCCACGGCTCGGCCGCGCAGCGGGCCGAGTGGCTGCCCCGGCTCTGCTCCGGCGACGCCCTCGGCTGCTTCGCGTTGACCGAACCGGACAGCGGCTCGGACGCCGCAGCGCTGCGCACGCGCGCCGTCCGCGACGGCGACGACTGGCTGCTCACCGGCACCAAGATGTTCATCACCAACGGCACCACCGCCGACGTCGCACTGGTCTTCGCCCGCACCGGCGGCCCCGGGCACCGCGGCATCACCGCCTTCCTGGTGCCCACCGACAGCCCCGGCCTGACCCGCCGGGAGATCCACGGCAAGCTCGGCCTGCGCGGGCAGGCCACCGGCGAGCTGGGCCTCGACGAGGTACGCGTCCCCGACGCGGCCCGCCTCGGCGACGAGGGCAGCGGCTTCCGCCTGGCCCTCGGCACGCTTGCCAAAGGCCGGATGTCGGTTGCCGCCGGCTGCGTCGGCATCGCCCAGGGCTGCCTCGACGCGGCGGTCGGCTACGCCGGGCAGCGGACCCAGTTCGGTAAGCCGATCGCCGCCCACCAACTCGTCCAGCAGTTGCTCGCGGCCATCGCCGTCGACACCGCCGCCGCGCGGCTGCTGGTCTGGCAGGTGGCCGACCTGATCGACCGCGGCCAGCCGTTCGCCACCGAGGCGTCGATGGCCAAGCTCTTCGCCAGCGAGGCCGCTGTCCGCGCGGCAAACAACGCGGTCCAGGTCTTCGGTGGGTACGGCTACATCGACGAGTACCCGGTCGGCAAGTACCTGCGCGACGCCCGCGTCGCCACCCTCTACGAGGGCACCAGCCAGATCCAGCAGCTCCTGATCGGACGCGCGCTCACCGGCGTCAACGCCTTCTGACAGCTAAGGACATCCGGATGCGAGTCTTCACCTCCCTCGACGACCTGACCGCCGCGGTCGGCGAGAGCATCGGCCCCGGGCCCTGGCGGCAGGTCGAGCAGAGCCGGGTGGACCTCTTCGCCGAGGCCACCGACGATCACCAGTGGATCCACGTCGACCCGGTACGGGCGGCGTCGGGGCCGTTCGGGGGCACCGTCGCGCACGGCTACCTGACCCTGTCGCTGCTGCCGGCGCTGGCCGGGCAGCTCTACCGGGTCGAGGGGATCGCGATGGGTGTCAACTACGGGCTGAACCGGGTGCGCTTCCCTGCGCCGCTGCGCGTCGGTACGGCCGTGCGGGCCACCGCCACCATCGCCGAGGTGTCCCAGGTGAGTGGCGGTGTGCAACTGGTGATGGCGGTCGCCGTGGAGGCCGAGGGGGGCGCCAAGCCGGTCTGCGTCGCCGAGACGATCAGCCGCCTCTACCCCCGTACGGATCGCTGACCCTCGCGCCGCCGTTCGGGTGTCAGTGGCGCGGGCGGCAGGACGAACGGATGACCAGCTCGGTGGGGAGCCTGATGTGGGTGTCGCGTTCGACGCCGGCGATCAGGTCGATGAGCAGGCGCAACGCCTCGGCGCCCATCCGCTGCAGCGGTTGCATGATGGTCGTCAGCGGCGGGTTGACCAGCGCCGACTCCGGTACGTTGTCGAAGCCGATCACCGACAGGTCGTCGGGCACCGAGAGGCCCATGTCGCGGGCTACGTCCATCGTGGATATCGCGGAGAGGTCGTTACCCGCGAAGATCGCGCTCGGCCGGTCGGTGAGGGCGAGAAGCTCCGCGGCCGTGCCGGCGGCGCTCTCGATCCGGAACCCGCCGACGCGGACGAGCCGCTCGTCCACCGGCACGCCGGCGTCGGCCATCGCACTGCGGAAGCCTGCCTCGCGCAGCTGCGCCGACTTCAGGTCGGCTCGTCCACTGATGTGCCCGATCCGCCGGTGCCCGAGGGACAGCAGGTAGTTGGTGGCCAGCACCGCGCCGGCGAAGTTGTCCGAATCGACGGTGGGCAGGTCGGACGGCCCGGTGTGCGGGTCGACGGCTACGACGTGGAAGCTGTGTTTGGTCTCGACAACGGTCGGCGTGACGATCACGGCCCCGTCGATGAGAGTGCCCGAGAGGCGGGCGAGCGAGCGCCGCTCCCACCCCACGGCGGCGCCCTCGCCGTCGCCGCTGGAGTAGGCCAGCAGCTGGTATCCGCTGCCCGCGACCTCCTGGGACGCCCCCTTGAGCAGCTCGGTCGAGAACGGCTCGAACTCGGCGACCAGGATGCCGAGCACGTTTGTGCGGTGGCTGCGCAGGCTCTGCGCCCCCAGGCTCGCCTCGTAGCCAAGCTCGTGGATGACCTGCTGGACGCGCTCCACGGTTGCCTGGGCCACGCCGTATCGTCCATTGACAACCTTCGATACGGTGGCAACCGAGACGCCGGCAGTGCGTGCGACATCTGACATCTTGACGCGCTGCTGAAACACCACGCCGATGATGATAGGGCCGTCGGCGGCGACCCGTCGCGAGTGAATCGAAAACGTTATCGATACCGATTGACATCAAGTTACGTGACTGTAAAACTTCGCCGCAGGCCGAGTACCGCGACTGACTAGTCGAGGAGACATCGATGGCAACGAAGCGCCGCGCAGGTGCCGTTCTGGCAGTACTAATGACAAGTGTTCTCGTAGTCGCCGGGTGCAGCGGCGGCGGCGAAGAGGCAGCCCCTCAGAGCGAGCTGTACAAGGACCCGGTGACCCTGACCTGGTGGCACAACGCCTCACAGGACGGGCCCGGCAAGACCTACTGGGAGAAGGTCGCCAAGGACTTCTCCGCGCTCCACCCGACCGTCAAGATCGAGATCGAGGCGATCGAGACGAACCAACTCCAGCGCACCCGGCTCCCCGCCGCGCTGCTGAGCAGCGACCCGCCGGACATCTTCCAGGCCTGGGGTGGCGGCGAGATGGTCGAGCAGGTGGAGGCCGACTACCTCAAGGACATCACCGACCAGGTCAAGACCGAGGTGGGCAACATCGGTAGCGCCGCCGAGATCTGGCAGGTCAAGGGCAAGCAGTACGGCCTGCCGTTCCGGATGGGCATCGAAGGCGTCTGGTACAACAAGGACATGTTCGCTCAGGCGGGCATCGCGGCGCCGCCGACCACCTTCGCAGAGCTCAACGAGGCGGTCACCAAGCTCAAGGCGATCAACGTCGTCCCGATCGCGGTGGGCGCCGGTGACAAGTGGCCGGCCGCGCACTGGTGGTACAACATGGCGCTGCGTGCCTGCTCGGTCGACACGCTCAAGAAGGCGTCCACCGACAAGGTCTTCGACGACCCGTGCTTCGTCAAGGCCGGCCAGGACCTGAAGGCGTTCATCGACACCAAGCCGTTCCAGCCCAACTTCATCGCCACGCCGGGCCAGAACGACCCGACCAGCGCCAACGGCATGCTCGCCAACGGCAAGGCCGCGATGGAGCTCATGGGTGACTGGAACCGCGGCACGCTCGACACCGTCGCCACGGACAAGGCGAAGCTCGCCTCGTTCCTCGGCTGGTTCCCGGTGCCGGCGATCGAAGGTTCCCCGGGTGACCCGAAGGCGGCCCTCGGTGGTGGCGACGGCTTCTCCTGCGCCAAGAACGCCCCCGCCGAGTGCGTCGAGTTCCTCAAGTACATCGTGAGCCCCGAGGTGCAGAAGGGCTACGCCGAGACCGGCACCGGCCTGCCTGTGGTCAAGGGCGCGGCCGACGGTGTGACGGACCCCGCGCTCAAGTCCATCCTGGAGGCCACGGCCAACGCGAGCTACGTCCAGCTCTGGCTGGACACGGCCTACGGCAGCACCGTCGGCACCGCGATGAACGACGCGGTCGTCGCCATCTTCGCGGGTAACGGGACTCCTGAGAAGGTCGTCTCGGCGATGAAGGCGGCCGCAAGCAAGTGACCTCCGCCAACCAGATCCGTACGTCCGCCGGCGACGCTTCCGCGTCGCCGGCGGGCCCCCACCGCGCGGGGCGTCCATCCGCCCGCCAAGCCGACACACGCCGCAAGTGGTACGAGATCATCGGGCTCACCGCGCCGGCCATCGCCGTCTACGTGATGTTCGTGCTGGTGCCGATGGGCTTCGCGGTCTACTACAGCCTCTACCGGTGGCGTGGCGTCGGGCCCCCCACCGAGTTCGTCGGCCTGCGGAACTACACCCTCGCCTTCCAGGACCCGATCTTCCTGGACGCGTTGCGCAACAACGCCATCATCGTGTTCGGGTCGCTGCTGATCCAGGGCCCGATCGCCCTGGCCATCGCCCTGCTGCTCAACCGCCGATTCCGTGGGCGCTCCGTGTTCCGCCTGCTGGTGTTCGTGCCGTACGTGCTCGCCGAGGTCACCGTCGGCATCATGTGGAAGCTGCTCCTGACCGGCGGCGGCACGGTCGACGCGATGCTGGAGTCACTGGGACTGGGCAGTCTGGTGCAGCCCTGGCTCGCGGACCTGGACCTGGTCATCTGGACGCTGCTGGCCATCCTCACCTGGAAGTACGTCGGCTTCGCCATCATCCTGCTACTCGCCGGGCTGTCCAACGTGCCCGACGAGCTGACCGAGGCGGCGGCCATCGACGGCGCGAGCTGGTGGCAGATTCAACGGCACGTCACGATTCCGCTGCTCGGCCCGACGATCCGGATCTGGATGTTCCTGTCCATGATCGGCTCACTGCAGATCTTCGACATGATCTGGGTGACCTCGGTGCCCGCGGTGCGGTCGCTCGGCGCGTCGGCCACCATGGCGACCTACATGGTGGACAACGGGTTCTTCGCCCGCTTGTGGGGCTACGGCAACGCTGTGGCTGTCATCCTGTTCGCCATCTCCTTCGTGGCGGCACTGCTGTTCCAGCGGTTCCTGCTCCGCCGCGACATCGAGGGCGCCATCACCGGAAAGGTGAAGTGACGATGGCTGTGAACTCCGTTCCCTCCCCGTCCGCCGGGCGCCGTCAGGTGTCCTGGGGCACGCCGCTCACCTACGCGATCGCGCTCGCGATCGCGGCCGTGTCGATCGCCCCGGTCGTCTACGTGGTCATCGGCGGCTTCCGCACCACCCCGCAGATCGTCGCGAACCCGGCCGGCCTGCCCGACCCGTTCGTCTGGGACAACTACGCCAGGGTGCTGACCCAGAGCAACTTCTGGCAGCAGGCGTTCAACAGCGCGGTCATCGCCCTCGGCACCACACTCGCCGTCGTCGTGCTCGGGCTGGCCGCCGCGTTCGTGCTCGCCCGCTACAGCTTCCGTGGGCGCGAGGGGCTCTACACCTTCTTCACACTCGGCCTGCTGTTTCCGGCCGGCGCGGCGATCCTGCCGCTCTACCTCATGCTGCGGGACCTGAATCTGACCAACTCCTACTACGCGGTCATCCTCCCGCAGGTGGCCTTCTCCCTGCCCCTGACGATCGTCATCCTGCGGCCCTTCCTGGCGGCGATCCCGAAGGAGTTGGAGGACGCCGCCGCCATCGACGGTGCGAGCCGGCTCGGGTTCCTCTGGCGCATCGCGATGCCGCTGTCGCGGCCCGCGCTCGTCACGGTCGGCGTCCTGGCGTTCGTGGCGAGTTGGAACGCGTTCCTGCTGCCGTTGCTCGTCCTCAGCGACGTCAGCCTGCACACCCTGCCGCTGGGGGTGCAGAACTTCTCCAGCCAGTACACCACCGACACGGCGGGCGTCCTCGCCTTCACCTCGCTGGCGATGCTTCCGGCGCTGCTCTTCTTTACGCTCGCGGAGAAGCAGATCGTCGGTGGCCTTCAGGGTGCGGTCAAGGGCTGAGCGGCAGCGGTACGAGCACAACCAGAGGAAGGCACAGCATGACTGAGGTCCACGCACTGGTGGACGGGCCGGCGCCGGCTCAAACAGGTCCGGACCACGGTCGACCGAATGGGCACGACGGCGGGGCACGCGTACGCGATCTCCTCGGCCGGATGACGATCGAGGAGAAGATCGCTCAGATCGTCGGCTTCTGGGAGAAGGAGGACGGCGAGGCCGTCGCGCCGTTGCAGGGGGAGTTCGGCGAGGACGTGAAGCTCGGGGACTTCTCCCGGCACGGGCTCGGTCACCTCACCCGCGCCTACGGCACCCGCCCGGTGGACGCGGCGGCACGCGCGTCCTGGCTGTGGAAGTTCCAGCGGGAGCTTGTCACGGGGACCCGGCTCGGCATCCCGGCGATCGTCCACGAGGAGTGCCTCACCGGGCTGTCGGCGTGGAAGGCGGCCACCTTCCCCACGCCGCTGGCCTGGGGCGCCGCGTTCGACCCCGAACTGGTCACCGAGATGGCCGCGGCGATCGGCGCCTCGATGCGGACCCTGGGTATCCACCAGGGGCTCTCTCCGGTGCTCGACGTCATCCGTGACCCCCGCTGGGGTCGGGTGGACGAGTGCATAGCCGAAGACCCGTACCTGGTCGGCACCATCGGCACGTCGTACGTGCGCGGGCTGCAGTCGCAGGGGGTGCACGCCACCCTCAAGCACTTCGCCGGCTACTCCGCGTCGCAGTCGGGGCGCAACTTCGGCCCGGTGCACATGGGCCGCCGGGAGTTGGCCGACGTGCTGCTCGTCCCGTTCGAGATGGCGATCCTCGACGGTGACGCCCGCAGTGTCATGCACTCGTACGCCGAGATCGACGGGGTACCCGTCGCTGCCGATCCGACGATGCTGACCGGCATCCTGCGCGACACGTGGGGCTTCGACGGCACGGTGGTGGCCGACTACTACGGGGTCGCGTTCCTGAACCTGTTGCACCACGTGGCGGGCGACCACGCCGAGGCGGCCGGCCAGGCGCTGACGGCAGGTGTCGACGTCGAACTGCCTACCGGCGACGCCTATCTGACCCTGCGGGAGTCGGTGCGGGCGGGCCGGATCGACGAGGCGCTCCTCGACCGCGCGGTGCTGCGGGTGCTGCGCCAGAAGCAGGACCTGGGTCTGCTCGACGCCACGTTCGACGACGAGCCGCCCTCGGCGATCGACCTCGACTCGCCCGAGCACCGGGCGATCGCCCGCAGGCTCGCCGAGGAGTCGATCGTGCTGGTCACCAACCGGGACGCGCTGCCGCTGCCGGCGGGGCGACGGGTGGCAGTCATCGGCCCGAACGCCGACCGGCAGGGCGCCCTCTTCGGGTGCTACTCCTTCCTCAACCACGTCCTCGTCCAGCATCCCGGCGTGGAGACCGGCATCGAGGTGCCCACCGTGCTCGACGCCGTACGGGCCGAGTTCGGCGACGATCTCGTCACCTGGGCACGCGGCTGTGACGTGGACACCGACGACAGGTCCGGCTTCGACGAGGCTGTCGCCACGGCCGCCGCCGCCGATGTCGCGGTCCTGGTCGTCGGCGACCACGCCGGCCTCTTCGGGCGCGGCACGGTCGGGGAGGGCTGCGACAGGGACGACCTGGAGCTGCCCGGCGTCCAGCGCGACCTGGTCGAGGCGCTGCAGGCAACCGGCACGCCGGTTGTCCTCGTGCTGCTCACCGGCCGGCCGTACGCCCTCGGCTGGGCGCTCGCGGGCTGTGCGGCGGTGGTGCAGGCGTTCTTCCCGGGCGAGGAGGGCGCCGGCGCTATCGCGGGGGTGCTCTCCGGGCGGGTCAACCCGTCGGGCCGGCTGCCGGTCACCCTGCCCGGGTCGGCCGGCGCGCAGCCGTACTCCTACCTGCACCCCACCCTCGGTGCGGGCAACGAGGTGACGAACCTGCCGGCGACGCCCGTGGCGCCGTTCGGCCACGGCCTGTCGTACACGACCTTCGCGTACACCGACCTCACCGTGCCCGCCACGGTGCCCACCGACGGGGCGGTGGCCGTGACGGTGCGGGTGACGAACACCGGCGCGGTCGCCGGCGACGACGTGGTCCAGCTCTACGGTCGCGACCTGGTCGCCTCGGTGACCCGGCCGGTGGCGCAGCTGCTCGGCTACCGGCGGGTCCACCTCGCACCGGGCCAGTCCGTCACGGTCGAGCTGACGGTCCCCACCACCCGCCTGGCGTTCTCCGATCGCAGTTTCACCCGCGTCGTGGAGCCCGGCGACATCGAAGTCTGGGTCGGTACCAGCGCGCAGCGTGCCACCGAGGCGGTGACCACGCTTGTCGGTGACACCGTCGCGGTCACCAACGCATCCCCCCGCTGGAGCACCGCCGACATCCGCTGAGGCCGGTCCGCCGACGTCTGGGGGACGTCGGCGGACCGCTTCGGACGTCCGGCGTCGCTGACCGGGACCGACGGGCGTGAAACCAGGTCAGGCCCCGCTCGTCAGGACGTCAGGGAGGGCAACGGCGGTGCCTGTCACCGCGATCCCGCTGCCGGTTTCGGCGGGGATCCCTACCGCGAGAAGGCTTGGACGGCCCATGTCGTCGCCCTGCCGCACGGTGACCGTCGCGGGCGGAGTCACCAGGTGCAGCTCGCGCAGGTAGCCACCCAACGCCGCAGCGGCCGCACCTGTCGCGGCGTCCTCGACGACGCCACCGGGTGGGAACGGGTTGCGCGCATGGAACACCAGCGGCGATTCGCGGTAGACCAGGTCGATGGTTGTCCAGTCTCGCTCGGCCATCAGGCTGCCCAACGCCGCCATGTCGTAGTCCAGGTCGGCCAGGCGCTGCCGGCTCGCGGCGGCCACGATGGGATGCCATGCTCCGGCGAACGCGATCCGCGGCGGCAGCGTCGGGTCGAGGTCGTCCAGCTTCCAGCGCAGCGCGTCCAGCAGCGCCGCGAGGTCGCCATGGGCGATGGGTCTGCTCTGCGGTTCGACGCTGATCAGCGTGGCGGTGGTGGTCCCGTCCGCCCGTACCTCGGTGGTGACCTCAACGAGGCCGGCGCGGGTGTCCAGACGCAGGGCTCCCGGACCGTGCCGCTCGGCGTAGGCGACTGCCGACGCGATGGTCGCATGACCGCAGAAGGGAACCTCTGCCTTCGGGCTGAAATAGCGCACCGTGAAGTGCCCATCGCGGCCGGGCGTGAGGAATGCCGTTTCGGAATACCCGACCTGGGCCGCCACCCGCTGCATCTCCGCGTCGTCGAGCCCTGTGGCATCGAGGACCACACCGGCCGGGTTGCCACCGGCTGGGTCGGTGGTGAAGGCGGCGTACCGCAGGATTTCCATGATCGGATTCTAGCTTCGGCCGGCGTCAGCGTCGGCGCACCGCATCACCATGACGAGATCATCGGGGAAGACCGGCATTGGTGGGTGGTTCCGAGGCCAGGATGGTGGAACTGATCTCGTGCACGAACGTGTGGATGTCGTCTGCCCTGCCGGTGTCGGCGTCCTTGCCGCCGTCGTACCACCAATCGCGCGCCCAGGTGATCAAGCCGTCCCACTGTGGAAGGGCGGCGATGGTCCGGTCGGCGGCCCGTCGCTTGGACAGTTGCCGGCCGTTCTGAAGACGATGCAGGGCCCGGCAGAGGGTGAGTACTGCGTAGGACTGAGCTCCGGGGGTGGTCATCCGGGTCACCCAGATCGGCCAGTCGCGGACGTGCGCCAGCAGAGCCGATCGGACGAGGTCGGGGGCGACGGCGGGTAGCAGTGCGACGGCTGAGGGCCCCACGAGCACGCGGCCGTGATCGCGGACGGCCGACCAGGTGACGACGCGATGGATGGTGGCGGGTAACAGGTGCAACGATTCGCCGGGGCTGATCCGGGCGATGGCGTGGGTCTGGCTGGCACGGCCGAGCGCGGCGTCGCGCGTGGCGCCAAGGGACACGTACTCCACCTCGATCCTGCCGGCCCACTGCGGGTGCCGTCGACCAAGGTCCGCGTGCAGACCGGCGAGCACGGCGAGTAGCGTCTCGTCCGGGTCGCTGTCGAGTACCGCGAGCAGATCAAGGTCGCTGCGATCCGGGGCGAAGTCGCCGGCGACCAGTGAGCCGTGCAGGTACAGGCCCAGAAGCGTGCGGGACAACGAGGCACTCCACGCGTCACGAAGATCGGCGAGAACCATTTCGGGCGATGCCATCAGGTCATCCTCCGCTGCGGACCGTCCGCCCCACCAGAAGGTGCGGCTCGTGGTCGACGCCGGGCGGCGATGTTCAGGCGATAGGGTCCTGCGCGTGACTCGCCCAGTGTTGCTCGACTGTGACCCCGGCATCGACGACATGGTCGCCATCCTCACGGCGGTGGCCAGCCCGGAGGTGGAACTCGTCGGGGTCACCACAGTGGGCGGCAACGTCGGAATCGACATCACCACCCGCAACGCGCTGGACGTGCTCGCCCTGGCCGGCCGGGCCGACATCCCCGTTGCCCGTGGCGCGGACCGCCCCTATCTGCGGTCGACGGGCAACCGCACCGCGTCGGTGCACGGGGACCGGGGGTTGGGCGGCATCACGCTGCCGACCTCCGCCGTCGGCCCGGTCGACGCCACCGCGCTGGAGTTGATCGTCGAGACGGTACGCTCCTGCGCCGAGCCGGTGACGCTGGTGGCGACGGGACCCCTGACGAACGTGGCGCACCTGTTCGCGGTGCACCCCGAGGTGGCGTCGCGGTTGGCCCGGCTGGTGGTCATGGGCGGCTCGATCGGCGCCGGCAACCGGACTCCGGCCGCCGAGTTCAACATCTGGGCGGACCCGGAGGCCGCCTACCGGGTGCTCACCGAACCGGGGTTGCCCCGGCCGGTGCCGACCACGCTTGTCGGGCTGGACGTCACGTACCGCACCACCTACGGTCCGGACGACCTGCGGCGGCTCCGCTCGGCCGGCAGCGTCGCCGCTCTCTGCGCGGACGCGCTCGAGTACTACCTCGCGGGTTACCGGCGCGACCACGGCATGGACGCCGTGCCGCTGCACGACCCGCTGGCGATGGCGGAGGCGATCCGGCCGGGTTTGGTCACCGCCGAGCCGGCGTACATCGAGGTGGACACCACGACCGGGCCGAGCCGCGGCAACACCCTCGTGGACCTGCGGGGTCAGCCGACCGCCGAGGTGGCGGTGGACGTCGACGTGCCGTCCGCGTTGGAATTCATCACCTGTCGGCTGGCGTCGCTGACGATCAGGTGACCTGGACGCGGTGCCGGGCAGCCGTTGCCGCCCGGCACCGCGACACGGTGTGTCAGGCGACCGCGCAGGCGGCGCCGTTGAGGGTGAAGGCCGACGGCCGACCGGCGTTGCCGCTGTGGGTGGCCTGGAAGCCGATGTCGACAGCGGTGTTCGGGGCGATCGTGCCGTTGTAGGAGACGTTGCGTGCGGTCACCGCCCCGCTGGTCGGGGAGTACGTGGCGTTCCAGCCGCCCGTGATGGTCTGCCCGCTCGGCAGCGTGAACGCCAACGACCAGCCGTTGATCGGCGCGCTGCCGGTGTTGGTCACCGAGATGGCCGCCGTGAGGCCGTTGTTCCAGGCGTTGACCGTGTACGAGACCTGGCACCCACCGGCCGGCGGGGGCGTGCTCGGCGGGGGAGTCGTGGGCGGGGCCGTGGTGGGCGGAGGTGTCGTGGGCGGCGTGTCACCGCCGATGCTGCCGGGCACCGCGCGGAGCGCCGTGTACCAGGCGTCGGCCATCTTGCGGTAGCCGGTGGCGTTGGGGTGGACGCCGTCGGCGAGGTCGCTCAACGTCAGGGCGCGGTACATGTCGACAAGGTGGACGCGCTTGCCGGCGGCGGCTCTGGTCTGGACGATCCCGGGGATCGCCGCGTTGTATCCGCGCACCTGGTTGTCGGCGCCCGACTTCGGGACGATCGTCGCCACGAACACATCGGCGTTCGGCGCGTTGTTGGTGATCTTGTCGACGAGTGCGGCGAGCCGGCCCGGCGCGCCGGACGTGTCGCCGTACATGTCGTTGGTGCCGATGTGCAGCAGCACCGTCCGGGGGGTCGTCGCCCGCAGCCAGTTGACGACGTTGGCGTCGATCTGGGCGATCGTCCAGCCGGAGTGACCTTCGTGGTCGTGGTCGCCGAGGCTGGCCGGGCCGTTGAACTGGGAGCCGACGAAGTCGACCCGGTATCCGCCACTCGTGAACCGCTGCCAGAGTTCGATGCGGTATCCGCCGGGGACGTTGAAGCCGTCGGTGATCGAGTCGCCGAGCGGCATGACGCGTACCCCGCCGTTGGATTCGGCGCTGGCGGGCATCGTCGCCACCGGGACGGCGGCGGCGACGGCCGCGACGGCGGCCAGGGCCGCCCACCACAGGCGGGCCCGTCGGGGCCTCGGCGTCGTGGCGGTGGTCGCGGGTGTCGGAGGGACGGGGTGGTCGAGTTGCGGGACGTTCATGGGCTTCCTCCGGTGGTGGGGGAGCGTGCGCCAGCGGGCGGCGCCGTGCGGGGTCGCCACCACTTCGCGGTACGCGGGAGCGAGCTGGCAGGCGACCACGAGCCCGGACGTCAGCACTGCTGGTCGAGGTTGCCATGGTCGTCGACGGGCCGGCTGCGACGGATCGACGAACCGCGACGGAAGTGTGCCCTGCACCCCGTCGGTCGCACGATAGCGTGTTATCGCTAACAAAGGCAATCGATCGACATGCGACTATGGCAGTGTCGGTTCGGGCTGGCGGTGCGGTCAGTGCGGGCTGGCGGTGACCGTCGCGTCGAGTATCGACGCGAGCCAGCGCAGCTGCCGCCGGACGTGGACGGCCTCACCGCCCTCGTGCCCGTTGAACGGGTAGACGTGCATCTCGCGCTCCGGTGGGGTGGGCCGACCGGTGGCCGCGCCATACTGGTTGTAGGCGGCGAAGCCGGTGCTCGGCGGGCACACCGTGTCGCGCAGGCCGACCCCGAAGTGCGCCGGAGCCGTGGCCCGGCGGGCGAAGCTCACTCCGTCGACATAGGACAGCGTGCGCCGCACGGCCTCCTCGGCCTCGCGGTGCACCGACAGGTAGCGCGCGATCTCCCCGTACGGCGAGGCGTCGGTGAGCGAGACGGCCCGCTGGACGTCACAGAGGAACGGGGCGGTGGTCAGCACCGCCGCGAGGTCGCCGGCGAGACCGGCCACCGCCAGGGCGAGACCGCCGCCCTGGCTGTTGCCGACCACGGCGACCCGGCCCGCGTCGACCCCGGGCAGGGCGCGGACCGCGTCGACGGCCCGGACGGCGTCGGTGATCAGGCGACGGTAGTGGTAGTCGTGCGGGTCGAGGATTCCCCAGGTGGCGGGCCACGGGCCGCCGGGCGCGCCGTGCGGGTCCGTGGTGTCGCCGGCGCCGTACTGCCCGGCCTGCCCCCGGTTGTCCATCAGCAGGTGGGCGTACCCGGCGACCGGCCAGGTCAGCCGCTCGTGCGGTAGGCCCCGGCCGCGCCCGTAGCCGGCGTACTCGACCACCGTGGGCAGCGGGTCCAGCACGCCCGCCGGGCGCGTGTACCAGGCCCGCACCGGGTCGCCTGCGAAGCCCGCGTACGTGACGTCCCACGAGTCGAGCAGTCGCAGGTCAGTGGGCTCCGGTCGGACGTCCACGAGCGCCGGTCGGGCGGCGGCCTCGGTGAGGGTGTCGCGCCAGAACCCGTCGAAATCGTCGGGCTCGACGACGGTGGGCGCGTAGCGCCGGAGTTCGTCGAGCGCGGGGGTGAAGTCGGTCATGGTTCCTCGTGGGTCCGGGGGCGCGGATCGGGGCGGTTGTCGCGGCGGCGTGGGGTCAGCGCGGGTGGGCCGGCGGGGCGGTGCTCTCCCGCACGATCAGCTCGGTCACCAGGTCGATCCGGCTGGTCGCCAGCTCGTTGCCCTTGGCCATGTCGAGCAGCATCTGGGTGGCGATGCCGGCCATGTCGCCCAGCGGCTGGTTGATCGTGGTCAGGGCGGGGTCCGTCCAGGCCGAGACCGGCAGGTTGTCGTACCCGATGACCGAGAGATCCTCGGGCACTCGCAGGCCGCACTTGCGGGCGGCCCGCAGCACCCCCATGGCCTGGATGTCCGAGCCGGCGAAGATCGCCGTGGGCCGGTCCGGCCGGCTCAGCAGCCGCAGGCCGTGGGCGTGCCCGGCATGCGCGGAGAAGCTTCCGTAGCAGACCAGCTCGCGGTCGACGGTGACCCCGGCCTCCTCGTGGGCGGAGTGGAAACCGGCGGCGCGGGCCCGGCTGCACAGCATGTCGGGTGGCCCGGAGATGACGGCGATCCGCCGATGGCCCAGCTCCAGCAGGTGTCGGGCGGCCAGCAGACCGCCATTGAAGTTGTTGGAGCCGACGGTGGGCACCGAGGCGGAGGTGGCACTGTCGGTGTCGACGACGACGAACGGGATGCCCTGCCGCCGTAGGTGCTGCTGCTGGCTGTCGGTCAGGTGGCAGAGCACCAGCAGTACGCCGAGCGGACGGTCGGCGAGCAGCGCGTCCATCCATCGCGACGGCGGTCGGTGCGCACCGTCGAGCTGGGACACGGCGAGGCCGATTCCGGCGGCGGCGGTCACCGCCTCGGCCCCGCGCAGGATCTCCAGTGCCCAACCGGTGTCGAACTCGTGGAACACCAGGTCGATCCGGCGCTGGCCGGTCGACGGCCGTCGGTTGCGGCGCTGGTACTGGTGGCGGTCGAGGCTCGCCTCGACCCGGGCCCTGGTGGCGGGCGCGACATCTTCGCGCCCGTTGAGGACCTTGGACACCGTCGCGACGGACACGCCGACGTCGTTGGCGATCGTCGCGATGGTGGAGGCCTGTGGGCCGAGCGGGCGGTGCTCTGTCATCGCAGCCCCATACAGCATCCGAAAATTTCGGACGACCATAACACGACTGATCGGACGGCCTGGTGCACGCCATTCGGTATGTTCGATGCCTTGCTCCGGTATGTCGGTCGGCAGTGGATCGCGGAGGTTCGGTGTCACCGGCTGGATGGCCGAGCTGACCATCGACGCATCGAAGGTCTTGACACGCTCAGACGGTGCACTTAGGTTGCCGAAAAGGTTACGCGGGTTTCCGGAAAGTTTCGGCTCGTGGTCACCCGCCACGGAACCGTCCCACGGGGGTGCGGGACGTGGCCGGAGCTAAGGGGTCTCGGCATGAGAAGTAACGTGCCCGTCGACGGCGCACCGGCGGCGTCCCGCGACGTCACGCCCTGGCGCGACGCACGGCTGTCGCCAGCCGAACGGGCCGAGGCGCTGCTGCCGCAGATGACGCTTGAGGAAAAGCTCGCCCAGCTCGTCGGGGTGTGGGTGGGCGCCGACGCGTCCGGCGAGGGCGTCGCTCCCCACCAGGCCGACATGCTCAACGAGCTGCCGCCGTGGAGCACCGTCATCCGGTACGGGCTGGGCCAGCTCACCCGACCGTTCGGCACCGCACCCGTCGACCCGGTACGCGGCGCGCGATCGCTTGCCGCGTCCCAGGCGCAGATCGTGGCGGCCAGCCGGTTCGGCATCCCGGCGCAGGTGCACGAGGAGTGCCTCACCGGTTTCGCCGCCTGGCGGGCCACCGTCTACCCGACCCCGCTGAGCTGGGGCGCCGCCTTCGACCCGGAGCTTGTCGAGGAGATGGCCGCCCAGATCGGCCGGTCGATGCGCGCCGCAGGCGTACACCAGGGGCTCGCACCGGTCCTCGACGTCACCCGCGACTACCGCTGGGGACGTACCGAGGAGACGATCGGCGAGGACCCGTACCTGGTGGGGACGACCGGCGCGGCGTACGTGCGGGGGCTGGAGAGCACAGGCATCGTGGCCACCCTCAAGCACTTCGCCGGATATTCGGCCTCCCGGGGCGGGCGCAACCTCGCGCCGGTGCCGATGGGCCGCCGGGAGTTGGCAGACGTCATCCTGCCGCCGTTCGAGATGGCGCTACGGCTCGGCGGTGCCCGCTCCGTGATGCACTCGTACGCCGAGATCGACGGCCTGCCCGTTGCCGCCGACGAGGAACTGCTGACCGTGCTCCTGCGCGACGAGTGGGGCTTCACCGGCACCGTTGTCGCCGACTACTTCGCCATCCGGTTCCTGCAGACCCTGCACGGGGTGGCCGAACGCTCCGCCGACGCCGCCGGGCTCGCCCTGCGCGCCGGAATCGACGTCGAGCTGCCCACAGTGGACACTTTCGGCGACCCGCTGTTGGCGGCGGTCCGCGCCGGCGAGGTCGACGAGGCGCTCATCGACCGGGCGCTGCGACGTGTGCTGATCCAGAAGATCGAACTCGGCCTGCTCGACGACGGCTGGCAGGAACTGCCCGACGACGTGGCGGGCCTGCGCCTCGACGACGAGGCCAGCCAGGACGTCGCCGTACGCCTGGCCCGGGAGTCAGTGGTGCTGCTGCGCAACACCGGTGTGCTGCCGCTGCCGGCCGGTCGCCGGGTCGCGCTCGTAGGCCCGGTCGCCGACGATCCGATGGCAATGCTCGGCTGCTACACCTTCCCCAACCACGTGGGTGTCAAGCACAGCGAGTTCGAGATGGGCGTCGACATCCCCACGCTCCGCGACGAGTTGGCCCGGCACGTCCCGCAGCTCAGCTACGAGCCCGGCTGCGCCATCACCGGCGACGACAGCTCGGGCATCGCTGCTGCGGTCGCCGAGGCCGCTGCCGCCGACGTGTGCGTGCTCGCCGTCGGCGACCGGGCGGGCATGTTCGGCCGGGGCACCTCCGGTGAGGGCTGCGACGCCGTCGACCTGACACTGCCCGGGGTGCAGTCCGACCTGGTCCGCGCCGTGCTGGCCACCGGCACCCCTGTCGTGCTGGTGCTGATGACCGGCCGGCCGTACGCGCTCGGCACGGAGTTCGACGCGGCGGCGGCAGTGGTGCAGGCGTTCTTCCTCGGCCAACGGGGCGGGCAGGCGCTCGCCGAGGTGCTCACCGGCGCGGTGAACCCGTCCGGGCGGCTGCCGGTAAGCGTGCCCCGCGACGCGGGTGGCCTGCCGGGCACCTACCTGGCGCCACCGCTGGGGCACGCCAACCAGGTGTCCTCGATCGACCCGACGCCCGCGTACCCGTTCGGCCACGGGCTGAGCTACACGAGCTTCGACTGGTCCGACGCCTCGGCCGTCGGGCTGGCCGGCGAGGCGTACGCCGATCCCGCCGACCCGGTCACCTGGCCGGTCGACGGCGAGGCGCGGGTACGTGTCACAGTCCGCAACACCGGCTCCCGACCCGGCACCGAGGTCGTGCAGCTCTACCTGCACGACCCGGTGGCGCAGACCACCCGACCGGTGACGCGGCTCGTCGGCTACGCCCGGGTGCCGTTGGAGCCCGGCGCGGCTGCCGACGTGACGTTCGACGTACCCGCCGATGTCACGTCGTTCACCGGGCGGTCCGGGCGGCGCATCGTCGAGCCCGGCGCCGTCGAGCTGCGGCTCGGCCGGTCCAGCGGCGAAACGGTGGCCGCCCTCGCGCTGCGGCTGACAGGCGTCGAACGCCAGGTGGGCCACGACCGGGAGCTGCTCACGTCGGTGCGGATCGAGCACCTCCTGGCCGTCCCGCACTCCGCATAGGAGGCCGCTCATGACATCCGAGACGCTGCGGCCGCCGCCGGCACCGCCTCCCGCTCCGGCGGCCACTGTCGCACCCGCCCCGCGCTCGCGGCGACACCGTCGGACCTGGCGGCAGGCGCTGCGCCGGGACTGGCAGCTCTACTCACTCGCCGTCCTGCCGCTGCTGTTCTTCCTGATCTTCCGCTATCTGCCGATGATCGGGAACGTCATCGCGTTCCGCCGGTTCAAGCCGGGCGGCAGCATCTTCGGCGAGTACTGGGTCGGGCTGCGGTACTTCCGGATGTTCTTCACCGACCCCACGTTCTGGGAGGTGTTCACCAACACGCTCGTGCTCGGGGCGTTGACCCTGCTGTTCTGCTTCCCGCTGCCCATCGTGCTGGCGCTGCTGCTCAACGAGGTGCGTGCCCGCCGGTTCAAGCGGTTCGTCCAGTCGGTGTCCTACCTGCCGCACTTCCTGTCGATCGTGATCGTGGCGGCGATGGTCATGCAGTTGACCTCGGTCGACGGCACCGCCAACCAGCTCGTCCGGCTGGTCGGCGGCGACCCGGTGGCGTTCCTGCAACAGCCCGAGTGGTTCCGCACCATCTACGTCTCCTCCGAGGTCTGGCAGACCGTCGGCTGGGGCACCATCCTCTACCTCGCGGCGCTCACCACGATCGACGAGGACCTCTACGAGGCGGCCCGGATCGACGGCGCCAACCGGCTGCGGCAGACCTGGCACGTGACGCTGCCCGGGATCCGGCCGACGATGGTGACGCTGCTGATCCTCAACATCGGCAGCTTCATGGCCGTCGGGTTCGAGAAGATCCTGCTGCTGTACAACCCGTTGACGTACCCGACGGCGGACGTGATCTCCACGTACCTGTTCCGGATGGGTTTCCAGTCCAGCAACTTCAGCTACGCGGCAGCGATCGGCCTCTTCGAGGCGGTGATCGGGCTGATTCTGGTCCTGTCGGCGAACCTCATCTCCCGTCGCACGGTGGGGACGAGCCTGTGGTGATCCTCGGCCGGAAGGCGGACGCCCCGACCACGCGCGGGCCGGTGGACAGCCGTGGCTACCGGGTCTTCCGGGTCGTCAACGCGGTGGTCCTGACCGGCGTGGTGATCGTGACGCTGTATCCGTTCCTCACCATCGTGGCCCGTTCGCTCAGCGACGAGGCGTACATCATCGCGGGGAAGGTGACCCTGGTCCCGCGCGGGTTCGACGTGACCGCGTACAAGCTGGTCATGTCGGATGCGATGTTCTGGACGAACTACCGCAACACCGTCGTGTACACGGTGGTCGCCACGATCATCTCGATAGTCCTGACCACCTGCTACGCGTACGTGTTGTCGAAGCCGCAGCTCAAGGGGCGTGGCCTCCTCGTCGGCATCGCGCTGTTCACAATGTTCTTCTCCGGTGGCCTGATCCCCAACTACGTGCTGGTCACGAGCCTGGGGATGAAGAACACCATTTGGGCCGTGGTGATCCCCAACGCCATCAGCGTGTTCAACCTGCTGGTCATGAAGGCGTTCTTCGAGAGCCTGCCGACCGAGTTGGAAGAAGCGGCGGCGGTCGACGGGCTCAACACGTACGGCATCCTGCTGCGCATCGTGCTGCCGCTGTCGAAGGCGATCATCGCGACGATGGTGCTCTTCTACGCGGTCTCCTTCTGGAACTCGTGGTTCAGCGCGTTCCTCTACTTCGACCGGCAGGACCTGCTCCCGGTCACCGTCTACCTGCGCAACCTCATCGCGGGCGCCACGAGCGCCGAGTCGGCGGCCGCCGACGCCGACAAGGTCCAGGCGGCGGCGACCTTCCAAGCCGTGACGATCGTGCTCACCACCCTGCCCATCCTGGCGGTCTACCCCTTCGTCCAGCGGTACTTCGTCCGCGGCGTGATGCTCGGCGCGGTCAAGGGCTGAGCCGCCGAACCCCCCACCCCACCACCGAAAGGACCAGCCATGCTCCACCAGACGTGGCGCCGCGTGGCGTTAGCCACCGCGGGTCTGCTCGCGCTCAGCCTGACCACCGCATGCTCCGAGGACCCCGGCGAGTCGACGGACCTCTCGGAGAACCGTGCCGGTGCGATGGCGAACTACGGTGTCGGCGACCAGTTCAAGGCCACCGAGGCGCTCTCCTTCTCGACCCTCTACAACAACCACACGTTCTATCCGCTCAAGGAAGACTGGCTGTTCTGGTCGGAGTTGACCAAGCGGACCAACGTCAAGATCGATCCGGTCGCCGTACCGCTGAGCGACTACGAGCAGAAGCGCAGCCTGCTCATCGGCGCTGGGGACGCGCCACTGATCATTCCCAAGACGTACCACCCGCAGGAGGACCCGTTCGTGTCCTCCGGGGCGATCCTTCCGGTGAGCGACTACCTGGATCTGATGCCCAACCTCAAGGACAAGATCGCCAAGTGGAACCTGAAGCCGGAGATCGACAACCTGCGGCAGTCCGACGGCAAGTTCTACCTGCTGCCGGGCCTCCACGAGAAGCCCACGCAGGACTACACGGTGCTGGTGCGCACCGACATCATGGAGGAGCTGAACCTCCCGGTCCCGAAGACCTGGGACGACCTGTACACGGTGCTCAAGGCGATGAAGGCGAAGTACCCGAACGTCTACCCGTACTCCGACCTGTTCAGTAAGCCCACACCGACCGGCGCCCTGCTGAACATCCTCAGCGCGTCCTTCGGCACGCGGGCCGGTTGGGACTACCAGCACGCCACCTGGGACCCGGCGGCGAAGAAGTTCACCTACACCGGCGGGTCCGAGCAGTACAAGCAGATGCTCACGTACCTGCACAAGCTCGTCGCCGAGGGCCTGCTCGACCCGGAGAGCTTCACCCAGACCGACGACCAGGCCCGCCAGAAGCTCGCCAACGGCAAGTCCTTCGTGGTCACCGGCAACGCACAGACGCTTGTCAACAACCACCGGCCCGACCTGGCCAAGACCCTGCCGAACGCGAAGATGGCCAAGATTCCACTGCCGGTCGGGCCGGCCGGCGAGATCAACCCCTTCTCCCGCCTGGAGAACGGCATCATGATCTCCACGAAGGCCCGGGAGAGCAAGAACTTCGTGGCAATGATGCAGTTCATCGACTGGCTGTGGTATTCGGACGCCGGCCTGGAGTTCGCCCGCTGGGGCGTCGAGGGCACCACGTTCACCAAGGACGCGTCCGGGAAGCGCACGCTCAACCCCGGCGTCGACTTCCTCGGCCTCAACCCGAAGGCGCCCAAGCACCTGCAGAAGGACTTCGGCTTCCAGAACGGCGTCTTCGCCTACGGCGGCAGCCCCGACCTGGTCCGCGGGTTCTTCTCCCCGGAGGAGTTGGAGTTCCAGAAGGTGATGGACGCGCGCACCCCCAGGGAGGTGGCCCCGCCCGCTCCGCTGACCGATGAGGAGCGCGAGCAGGTGTCGCTCTGGGAGACGCCGCTGAAGGACTTCGTCTCGCAGAACACGCTGAAGTTCGCCCTGGGTCAGCGGCCGCTGAGCGAGTGGGACGCGTACGTGGCCGAGCTTAAGGCCAAGAACGCCGACCAGTACATCGACACTGTCAACAAGGCGTACGAGCGGTTCCAGAAGAAAAACGGCTGACCAGCGGGGAGTCCGGTCGGGCGGCTGATCGCGGCCCGGCCGGGCATCCCGGCGACCACGGCCGGCGCGGTGCGCGTCACCCGCCCGGCAGGACGACCAGAGGACAGCGATGCGCATCACCGTTCCCGACCAGCCCGCCGGCCGGCTCACGGACGCCTGGCGACGCTGCGTCGGCACCAGCCGTTTCGAGCTGGCCCTGCGTCGCGACTACCAGGACTCGCTGGCCCTCGTCCAGGCCGACATCGGGTTCCGGCACATCCGTGGGCACGGTCTGCTCAGCGACGGCGTCGGCGTGCACCGCCCGTACGAGCACGACGGCAAGCGTCGCGTGCACCACTCCTTCACGTACGTCGACCAGGTCGTCGACGTGTACCTCGACCTGGGCATCCGGCCGTTCGTGGAGCTCGGGTTCATGCCGTCGGGCCTCGCCTCCGGCGACCAGACAGTGTTCTGGTGGAAGGGCAACGTCACGCCACCCGCGTCCCTGTCCGAGTGGGCCGACCTGGTCCGCGCCACAGTGGCACACCTGGTCGACAGGTACGGCCTCAACGAGGTGCGCGGCTGGCCCATCGAGGTGTGGAACGAGCCGAACCTGGAGCCGTTCTGGCAGGGCGCGGACCGCGACGCCTACCACCGCCTGTACGAGGCCAGCGCGCACGCCGTCAAGGACGTCGACGCGTCGTTGCAGGTCGGCGGGCCGGCGATCTCCCCGGGCGCTGACGACTGGCTGGCGTCGTTCGCCGAGTTCGTCACCGACAGGCAGGTGCCCGTCGACTTCGTCAGCAGGCACGCGTACACCTCCGGGCCGGCCCAGCACGTGCCGTTCGGCACCCACCAGACCCTCGCCCCGGCGGCGGACCTGCTGACCCAGTTCGCCGCTCCGCGCCAGCACCTTGCCGGCACCCCGTTGGCGGACCTGCCGGTGCACATCACCGAGTTCAACTCGTCCTACCGACCGGACAACCCGATCCACGACACCGCTTTCCACGCCGCGTACCTGGCACCCGTGCTCGCCACCGGCGGCGACCTTGTCGACTCGTTCTCGTACTGGACGTTCAGCGACATGTTCGAGGAGGTGGGGGTGCCGACCGCGCTGTTCCACGGCGGGTTCGGCCTGCTCACCCACCGCCAGATCAAGAAACCCACCTACCACCTGTACGCGTTCATGGCCCGCCTCGGCGGCGACGTGCTCGCCCGCGGCGACGACCACCTGGTCACCCGGCACCGCGACGGGCGGATCGCCGTGCTGGCGTGGGCGCCCGTGGACGTCACAGGCCGGTCACCTGCACCCGACCGGCACCCGCTGGCGCTGTCCATCCCACTCGGCCCGCCCGGAACGACGTCGGCGTTCCTGCTGCGCTCGTCGGTAGGCGAGGAGGCTGGCAACGCATGGGCGGCGTGGACCGAGATGGGTTGTCCCCGCTCGCCGTCCCTACGGCAGCTCCACGCCCTGCGGGAGGCGGCCGAGCCGGCGCGTACGCACCGCGCGCTGCCGGTCGCCGCCGGCCGGGTCGAGGTGGACCTCACCCTCGGCCGGCACGAGGTCACCCTCCTCGAACTCAGCGCGGTCGAGGACGAGACCCCACAGTGGTGGAACGCCGACCGTCTGCTCGGGCACCCGGTCGCGGCCGACCGGAAGGAGCAGCAGTGAGCAGCACACAAGCCCTGCGACAGTTCGGCGACGGGCCACTGTCGCGGATCACCTCCCGCGTCTACATCCTGCTCGTCGTCGAGTTGCTGTTCCTGCTCACCACACTGCCCGGCCTGCTGCCGTTGGTGCTGCTGGGCCGCGACCCCAGCAACCTGCCGCTGGTGGCGGCCCTCCTGGTGCCTGTCGGTCCCGCCCTCTCGGCAGCCCTGTACGCCCTGCGCCACCAGCGCTGCGACCTGACCGACCTGCGACCCGCAGCGCTGTTCTGGCGCGGCTACCGGGCCAACCTGCGTGCCGTGCTGCGCGTCTGGGTGCCGACGCTGCTGTGGCTGACAGTGCTCGCCGTGAACCTCTCCTACCGGGACGCGGTAGGCCTGGCCACCTGGTGGACGGTGCCGCTGCTCCTGATCGGTGCGGCGGTGACGCTCTGCGCGGCGAACGCCCTGGTGATCACCTCGCTGTTCGACTTCCGCACCCGCGACGTGCTCCGGTTGGCAGTGCACTTCCTCGTGCGTACCCCCGGGGTTGCCGTCGGCAACGCCCTGCTGCTGGCCGCGGCGGCCGGGATCACAGCGGTCTTCTCCGAGGTGGTCCTCGCGATGCTGGGGTCGATCGCGGCCCTGGCGCTGCTGCGCGTCGGCGACCCGATGGTCCGGATGATCCGTGAGGAGTTCACACCGTGAGCACGCCGGAGTTCGTGGACGTGGAGGGGCCGATGTTCGTGGCGGATCCGTTTGACGTCGAGGAACCACAGGTGCACGCCGCCTGGCTGCCGCCGGAGGCGTTCCGGTCGCTGGGCGCGCGCCGCGTTCTCGTGCACGGCGACGGGCCGCTCGTCGACACCGTCCTCGACGAGGTGGCCCGCGCGTGCGCACGCTACGGCGGGCGGATGTGGCACTCACCGTCCTGGGACGTCGACGTCGACCTGGTGCTGACGTTGCGCCGGGCGGACGCGCTGCCGAGTTCGACGGCACAGGCGGCGCGGGCGGCGGGCGAGGCGGCGCTGATCGACGACGGCCGGACGCTCGGCGACGAAGGATTCCTGCTGGTGCGGGCCGGCGACGTGACTGTCGTGCTGGCCGACGCTCCCGCCGGCCTGCTGTACGGGCTGTTCCACGTGGTCCGGCTCTGCGCAGCGGCGTTCGATCCGGCCCGCCCACCGGAGCTGCACCGGCCCGCACTGCGCCGCCGGATGCTGAACCACTGGGACAACGTGGCGGTGCACCCGGTGATGGGCCAGGTCGAGCGGGGATACGCGGGCGGCTCGATCTTCTGGCGCGACGGCCGTCCGCGTGGGGACCTGGCCCGACTGCGGGCGTACGGGCGGCTGCTGGCGGCCAGCGGGATCAACGCGATATCGGTGAACAACGTCAACGTGGCACGGGCCGAGGCGCGGCTGCTCACCGACCGGCTCGGCGACGTCGCCGAGATCGCTGACGTCCTGCGCCTGTACGGCATCCGGGTGCACCTGTCGGTCACCTTCGCCGCGCCGGTGGCCCTCGGCGGCCTGAGCACCGCGGACCCGGCCGACGAGGCGGTGCGGGCGTGGTGGGCCGCCACGACCCGGGCGGTGTACGAGCGCATCCCCGATTTCGGCGGCTACGTGGTGAAGGCGGACTCCGAGGGGCAACCCGGCCCGTTCACCTACGGCCGTGACCACGCCGACGGGGCGAACCTGCTCGCCGAGGCCCTCGCCCCGCACGGGGGAGTGGTGCACTGGCGGGCGTTCGTCTACGACCACCACCAGGACTGGCGGGACCGATCCACCGACCGGGCGCGCGCCGCCTACGACCACTTCACGCCGCTCGACGGGCGGTTCCGCACCAACGTCGTCCTCCAGGTGAAGTTCGGCCCGGTGGACTTCCAGGTGCGCGAGCCCGTCTCACCGGTGCTCGCCGCGCTGCCCGCCACGCGGGTCGCCGTGGAGTTCCAGGTCACCCAGGAGTACACGGGCCAGCAGCGGCACATCTGTCACCTCGGCCCGTGGTGGAGCGAGGTGCTGCGGTTCGCGCCGTGGGGGCCCGGCGGGCGGACGATCGCCGACGTGGCCACGGGCGAGAAGGGGGAGGGCGGCGGCCTGGTCGCCGTTGCCAACACCGGCGACGACCCGTTCTGGACCGGGCACCCGTTGGCGCAGGCCAACCTGTACACGTTCGGTCGGCTCGCCTGGGATCCCCGGCTCGATCCCCGGGCCGTCCTCGACGAGTGGATGACGCTTACCTTCCCGCCGTCGGCGACCGCCGACCCGGAGCTGGTGCGGCGCACCCTGCACGAGATCATGGACGACTCCTGGCGCACCTACGAGCGGTACACCGCCCCGCTGGGCGTCGGTTTCATGGTCCACCCGGGTGACCACTACGGCCCCGACGTCGACGGGTACGAGTATTCGCGGTGGGGCACCTACCACTTCGCCGACCGTGACGGCGTCGGCGTGGACCGCAGCCGGGCGTCCGGCACCGGCTTCGCAGGCCAGTACCCGCCGTACTGGGCGGACGTGTACGAGTCGCCCGAGCGTTGCCCGGACGAGCTGCTGCTGTTCTTCCACCACGTGTCGTACACCCACGTGCTGCACAGCGGATCCACGGTCATCCAGCACATCTACGACACCCACTTCGCGGGGGTCGAGGAGGTGGAGGCGATGCGGCGGCGCTGGCAGACGCTGAACGGGATGATCGACCCGGCCGTGTACGTGCGGGTGGCCGAGCGCCTCGACGAGCAGGTGCGCTCGGCAATCGAGTGGCGCGATCAGATCAACACGTACTTCCTGCGCAAGTCCGGGGTGCCGGACGCGCACGGCCGGCGCATCTACTGACCCCGCTGCCCGCTCACCAGGGGTGCACGGTGCCGTCCTCCAGCCGGTTCACCGGCAGGTACGCCGGGGCGTACGGGTAGCGGGCCGCCGCCTCCTCGTCGATGTCCACCCCGAGACCCGGGGTCTCGGCGGGGTGCAGGTAGCCGTCGGCGTAGTGGTAGCCGTGGGGGAACACCTCGTCGGTCTCGGCCGTGTGCCGCATGTACTCCTGGAGGCCGAAGTTGGGGATCGAGATGTCGAGGTGGAGCGCGGCGGCCATGCAGACCGGCGAGAGGTCGGTGGCGCCGTGCGAGCCGCTGCGTACGTGGTGCAGCGCCGCCAGGTCGAAGATGCGACGCAGGTGGGTGATCCCGCCGGCGTGCACGACTGTGGCCCGGACGTAGTCGATGAGCTGTTCCCGGATGAGCTGGGCGGCGTCGTGGATGCTGTTGAAGACCTCGCCCACGGCGATCGGCGTGGTGGTGTGCTGCCGGATCAGCCGGAAGCCCTCCTGGAGGTCGGCCGGGACCGGGTCCTCCATCCAGGTCAGCGCGTACGGCTCCAGGCTGCGGCCGAGCCGGGCCGCCTCGATCGGGGTGAGCCGGTGGTGCACGTCGTGCAGCAGCCGCAGGGTGGGGCCGAACTCGTCGCGGACACGGGCGAACACCGTCGGCACGTGCGTCAGGTAGCGGGCCGTGGACCAGGTCGCCTCGCTGGGCAGCGCCGCGTCGGCCGGCTCGTAGAAGAGCTTGTCGGCGCTGACCCCGTACGTCTTCGGCAGGCCCGGCACGCCGCACTGGACCCGCACCGCCCGGTAGCCGAGGTCGAGGTAGCGGGCAACCTCCACCAGCACCTCCTCGACGGACTCGCCGTTGGCGTGGCCATACACGGTGACGCCCTCGCGGGACCGGCCACCCAGCAGTTGGTAGACCGGGAGGCCGGCGACCTTGCCCTTGATGTCCCACAGGGCGGTGTCCACCGCCGCGATCGCGCTCATGGTGACCGGGCCGCGCCTCCAGTACGCGCCCTGGTACAGGTACTGCCAGGTGTCCTCGATGCGCGCCGGGTCCCGGCCGATCAGCAGCGGTGCCACGTGGTCGCGCAGGTACGACGCGACGGCCAGTTCCCGGCCGTTGAGGGTGGCGTCTCCGACGCCGGTGACGCCCTCATCCGTGACGATCTTGAGGGTGACGAAGTTTCGGCCCGGACAGGTCACGATGACCCGGGCGTCGACGATCTTCACTCGATCTCCTTCGGGCCCACGGGTCGGCTGTGGACGCCGCAGGGGGTGGCGCGAGGGGCGGGAGAAGCGCGATGTGCTTATCGGGAACCTCCCGATAATAGCCCGCCGCCTGTCGACGATGGCCAATGCGGCGGCGCCGCCTTCGTACGCAGGTCGCCCGCAATCCGTTGCACCGAAAGGTTTCCGGAATCCTTGACAATCGAGTGCGCTCGATTGAAGCTGACTTGGTCACGCGAGCCGCGGTCATGGTCGGGCGAAGGGCAGTCCTCGACTAACCCCCCTTCCATGCGTCATTTCCCGAGGAATCGCGAACGATGACACTGAAGACAAGGATGCTCGGCGTCGTCATGGCGGTCGTGACACTGGCCGCAGCCGCTCTGACGTTCGCCGCCCCCGCGTCCGCGGCGACGCTCACCCAGGTGACCGGCTTCGGCACCAACCCCACAAACCTCCAGATGCACCTGTACGTCCCGGACCGGGTGGCGTCCCGACCGGCGGTCCTGCTGGCCCTGCACTACTGCACGGGAACAGGCCCGGCGTTCCACTCCGGCACCCAGTACGCGTCCCTCGCCGACAGGTACGGGTTCATCGTGATCTACCCGTCCGCGACCCGCAGCAGCAAGTGCTGGGACGTGGCCTCGCCGCAGGCGCTGCGTCGAGGCGGCGGCAGCGACCCGGTCGGGCTCATGTCGATGGTCGACTACGTGCGGCAGCGGTACGCCGCCGACCCGGCCCGGATCTTCGTCACCGGCACGTCGTCGGGCGCGATGATGACCAACGTCATGCTCGGTGACTACCCCGACGTGTTCGCGGCGGGCGCGTCCTTCGCCGGGGTGCCCTTCGGCTGCTTCGCCACCGGCGGCAGTTCGGAGTGGAACAGCGAGTGCGCCAACGGCCAGCTCATCAGGACTCCGCAGCAGTGGGGGGACCTGGTACGCGGGGCGTACCCCGGCTACACCGGGCCGCGACCACGGATGCAGATCTGGCACGGCACAAACGACGAGACGCTGCGCTACCCGAACTTCGGTGAGCAGGTCAAGCAGTGGACGAACGTGCACGGGCTGAGCCAGACCCCGACGTACACCGACTCGCCGCAGTCCGGTTACACAAGGACCCGGTACGGCAGCAGCGGGCCGATGGCGCCGGTCGAGGCGATAAGCATGCAGGGCGTCTCGCACAACCTGCCTGTCGACGCCGCCCAGGTGATCCGCTTCTTCGGCCTGGACGGAACCGCCACGCCGCCTCCGACGACGCCGCCTCCGACCACCCCGCCTCCGACGACGCCACCCCCGACCACGCCTCCGCCGACCACGCCGCCCCCGACCACGCCGCCGCCATCGGAAGGCTCCTGTCGGGTCGGCTACACGGTAAACGCCTGGAACAGCGGTCTCACCGCCAGCGTGACCATCACCAACACCGGGACCGCAGCGGTGAACGGATGGGCGTTGACCTTCACGCTGCCCGCCGGCCAAGCCATCACCAACGGCTGGAACGCGCAGTACACCCCGACCAGCGGAGCGGTGACCGCCCGCAACGTCTCCTACAACGCCACCATCGCGCCGAACACCTCGGTCGACATCGGCTTCCAGGCCACCCACAACGGCGGCACCGGCAAGCCCACGTCCTTCGCCCTCAACGGGGCGACCTGTTCGGTCTCCTGACCCACCTCTCCCACACCACCAGCACAGAAACGGAGTGGCACGATGAGAAAACCGAAATGGAGGGCGGCAACGAAGGCCGCCCTCGCGCTTACCGGCGCGGGCGCCCTCGCCGCCAGCATGGCGATGATCCTGCCCGGCACGGCGAGCGCGGGCACCACGTTGGGTGCCTCCGCCGCCGAGAAGGGCCGGTACTTCGGTACGGCGGTGGCCGCCAACCGGCTCTCCGACGGCGCGTACACGACGATCCTCAATCGTGAGTTCAACTCGGTGACGCCCGAGAACGAGATGAAGATCGACGCGACTGAGCCGCAGCAGGGTCAGTTCAACTTCACAAACGCCGACCGGATCGTCAACCACGCCCGCAGCCAGGGCATGAGCGTGCGTGGGCACACGTTGGCCTGGCACCAGCAGCAGCCGGGCTGGATGTCGAGCATGAGTGGCAGCGCGTTGCGGCAGGCGATGCTCAACCACGTCACCCAGGTGGCGACGTACTACCGGGGCAAGGTGGTGGCCTGGGACGTCGTGAACGAGGCGTTCGCCGACGGCAACTCAGGTGCCCGCCGCGACTCCAACCTCCAGCGCACCGGAAACGACTGGATCGAGGCCGCGTTCCGGGCCGCCCGCGCCGCCGACCCGGGCGCGAAGCTCTGCTACAACGACTACAACACCGACAACTGGACCTGGGCCAAGACCCAGGCCGTCTACAACATGGTGCGCGACTTCAAGTCCCGTGGTGTGCCGATCGACTGCGTGGGCTTCCAGTCGCACTTCAACAACGACTCGCCCTACGTGAGCAACTACCGCACCACGCTGTCGAGTTTCGCGGCGCTCGGTGTGGACGTGCAGATCACCGAGCTGGACATCCAGAACGCTCCGGCGAACACCTACCGGGCAGTGGTCGAGGACTGCCTGGCCGTTCCCCGCTGCAACGGGATCACGGTGTGGGGTATCCGCGACAGTGACTCGTGGCGCTCCGAGCAGAGCCCGCTGCTGTTCACAAGCGGTGGTGCGAAGAAGGCGGCGTACGACGCGGTGCTCGCCGCGCTGAACGCCGGTGGCACCACCCCGCCGCCGACCACTCCGCCGCCGACGACCCCGCCGCCCACCACTCCGCCGCCCACGACCCCGCCGCCCACCACTCCGCCGCCGACGACCCCGCCGCCGACCGGTTCCTGCACCGCGACGGTGTCGGTGAACCAGTGGCAGGGCGGTTTCGTGGCCAACGTCCGGGTGACTGCGGGATCCTCGGCACTCAACTCCTGGGCGACGACGATCACGTTGCCGTCGGGCGCCGCGGTCACCAACGCCTGGAGCGCCAACCGCAGTGGTAACAGCGGCACGGTCCGCTTCACGAACGTCGACTACAACAGTCAGGTCGGCGCTGGGCAGACCATCGAGTTCGGCTTCCAGGGCACCGGCACCGCCGGCAACCTGAGCGCGACCTGCGCGTGAGGCTGACGTGACACCGGCCGGTGCGGAGGGTCGTCCTCCGCACCGGCCACCGGTCAGCCTTTGCAGATCTTCTTGTCGGGCTGGACGTCAAGCTTGTCGAACACATTGTCGACTCGTCCGATGCCGGCACTTGCCGCGATCGGCCCCGCGTTGAACAGGTCCAGGAACTTGTTGATCACCCTCGCCAGGCCGCCGGGGATTGTGTAGCCGACGCCGTAGTCCAGGGTCAGGCCGAGTTGCGTGCTGCGGCACAGCGCGAGCGGCGCTCCCAGAGCGGAACCGACAGTCAGCCCCGCAGAGGCGGTGACGATCGCGTACAACCCGGCCGTGAGACCGAACATACCGAGGCCAGCCCGGAATGCCGCCTGGTAGTAGATGATGATTCCGTTCACGCCGACCGACGGTCCGCTGATCGAGTCGGTGATGCTGTTGTGGACGGTGAGGTTCCAGGGCTTTGTGACGCCGAACGCGCCGTCGGCGTAACCGAAACCGACGGAGCCCCCCAGCGACCACTCGCCGGCCGCCTTGATGTTGCCGTCCTTGGCGCTGAAGGCCGTCTGTATCCCGATGACCTGGTTGGCGGTGACGGAGAACGGCACCCCGAGGATCTTGCCCACCGGCACGCTGAAATCCAGCGGGATCGGGATGCGCTTGTTGATGTTCTGACCTCTGTCGGTTGCCCCCTTGATCTCGATCCGCAGCCCGACCATCCCGCTGACCCGTAGCTCCGCCCTCCGGATCGTGGCGCCGCGAATTTCGAGGTAGAACTGGGCCGTCGGGCTCTTCATCAGCAATGTCGCCAAGCCCACGATGCGGATCCCGCCGCCGTGATAGCTGAAGCGCGCGCCTACCGCGTTCACGCAACAGATCGACGTGACGTCGAATCCGCCGATCCGCCGAACGCCCGAGAGACCCGCAGGGGACATGCCGACACCACTGCCGACCGGTCGCACCCGAAACGTCGAGGAGGACGGCGTCGACGCCGCGGGCACAGCCGCTCCGCCACCCGACCCGCCATCCGCTGCGTCGTACTCGGCCCAGAAGGGCGTGCCAGCGTCGTGCCGTACCGGTTTTTCCAGGGAGACCGGGCCGTCACTGGCGAAGGTCCCGTCCCGGATCACGTCGGTGATGTTCACCGGCCCGAGGGTCACCGCCAGGTCGTCGGCGTCGCGGCGCACGTCGAGCACCCGGCCCACCGCCCGCCCGGTGAGGAACATGACCTTCCCCCGGGCGAGCTTGTCGGCGCCACTGGCGCCGGGGTCGATGCGCCAGGTCAACGCGTCCTCGGAGAGCCCGCGCACCGACCCGCCACCGCCGCCCACGAACACCACGTCGGGCTGGTAGGTCACCTTCGGGTCGGGCGCGGGCGCCGCCCCGTACCGCTGGTCCTCAGCGGCGACGCCGGCCGGCGGGCGGGGTGGTTTCGGGCCGGCGTCACCCCGCTGGCAGGCTGCGAGAGGCACCAGGGTCACGGTGAGCAGCACGGCCACCGCCCGGCGACGCCGCGACCCCGGTGCCACCACGTCGCCTCCCTCGCCGTTCAAAGGCGGCCGGCGGCCGTGCGCGCCGCGGTCTCCAGAGCCGTGCGGTACGTCGCCGGGTCCTCGCTGCGGACCAGCCGGATGCAGGCCCACACCCCGCCCTTGCTGACGAAGACCGTGCCGTCCTCGGCGTACGCCTCATCGCCCGCACCGCTGATCGCAGTGAACTTGTGCCCGAGTTCGCGGTCGATGTCGAGGAACTTCTTCGCACCGTCACCGACGTACACCTCGACCTGCGCGGTCGGGCCGTTCGGCGCCCCCGTGTAGGTGCAGGTGTCCCGATCCTCCGGCTTCTCCGGTGGGTCCTGAAGGGGAGTGCCCGCCAGCTTCTCCGCCTCCCCCTTCGTGACCAGTGCGCAGGCGTCGATCTTTGCCGCAGCCGGCGGCGCCTCCGCCGACGGCGCCGCGGCCGGGTCGTCCTCGGGGGTGGCCGCCACGCTCTGTTCCGCGCCGGCCGCCGGGGTACCACCGTCGTCAGTGCCGTCGAGCATCCCGCAGCCGCCGAGCGCGGTGAGCGTCGACACGGCGGCCACGGTGGCCAGGAGTTGGACACGCCGCCGCGTGCCGGTTCCGAGGTGAGTCATCGTGGCTCCACTTCCTGTCGCGGGGTCGGCCGGTCGTGGCTGCGCGTCACAGCGGGAGGGCGTCGAGCACCTTGCGCAGCGTCGGCTCGTACCCGCCGGGGCTGGCACTGATCGCCTGGAAGCTGCTGAGGATCACGGTGTAGCTGCCCTTGTCGCTGACCACGACGGCCTCACCTTCGATGTCCTTCACGGCGAGGTACGCCTTGCGGCCCTTGTTGACGTCCTTCACCTCCCGGTAGACCTCGGTGGCGTTCTTGCGCTGGTAGTCGTAGGTGCTCTCACCGGCGAGCGGCGAGGCGGTGGTGATGGTGAGCGAGGCGACGCCCTTGCCGTCGCCGAACAGGCAGTTGCCCTGGTCCTCCATCGGTTGTCCGACGAGGTCGGAGACCTGGGCCGCGCTGAACGGGCACGCGGGCCGGGACACGTTGGGCAGGTCGGCGCCGCCGTCGACCTCGACGCCGGCCCCGGCGGCGGGATCGGCGTCGCCGGTGTCGTCGGGGCCGCAGGCGACGAGCGGAATCAGCAGCAGCGAGCACCACAGGGGTGCGATCAGTCGGCGCACAGTCATGCTTCCTTCACCTGTCGTGGGAGGTCCGGGTTGGTGGAGCTGAGCTGAGGTGGACGGATCCACCGGGCCGGAATCAGCCGGTCGACCCGCCACGCGCCGTCGGCGGCGGCCGCGGCCACCACCTCCGCGTCGGGGCCCTCGACCAGGGCGATCACGACGTTGTCTGTGGGCAACCGGATGGCGGCGACCAGCCGACAGCCCGGTGTGGTGATCTGCGGTGCGGCCGTGCCCGCCTCGGAGGAGCTGTCGTACTGCTCCAGGACGAACAGGTGATTGGCCATGAGCTGACGCTAGGTCGCGGCGGCCGGCGAGGAATCGGGCGTTTCCCTATGTTTGCGCGTCTGCCCTGGTCATCGCCGCACCCAGCTCGGCGCGCGTGGAGATGCCGAGCTTGCGGTACACGCGGGCCAGATTGGCCTCGACGGTCTTCGGGCTGACGAACAGCTCGTCGGCGATGGCGCGGTTGGTCCGGCCGCGCGCCGCCAGGCGGGCCACCCGCTCCTCGGTGGGGGTGAGGTGCCGGGGTGTCGGCGCGCGACCTCCGACGCGAGCCAGCTCCGCCCGGGCCCGCTCGGCGAACGCCGCAGCGCCGATCGCGCTGAACTCCGCCACCGCCACCTCCAGCGCCTGCCGCGCCGGCAGCTTGCGGCGGCACCGCCGGTACGCCATCCCGGCCACGAACAGGCAGCGGGCACGATCCAGCGGGAGAACATCCGGAGGTACGGCGTTCCGCGCTGCCGTCAACTCCTCGAGCGCCGGCCCGGGGTCACGGCCGGTGGCGCTGTCCAGCAGTACGCGGGCCCGTGCGGTGCCCAGGATCGTCCAGGGCCGCGGCAGCCGGCGGTGCCGGGCGTCCAGCCGGTGCAGCACCGCCGTAGCGCGGTCGAGTTCGCCGGCCCCGACACACGCCTCGATCCAGTCCGGTTCGAAGCGCATCGCGAGCGGCTCCACCAGGCCCTGCGCGTCGATAGTGGCGGCCAGGGCGGTGTACGCGGCGGCGGCCTCCGCCATCCGGCCTGCCGACAGGGCCACGAACCCGGCCAACTGCTGGTGGATGCGCCGGCACCAGTCGTCGTCCAGTTCCTCGGCGAGCCGCAGACCGGACTCGGCCACCCGGGCCGCCTCGGCCAGCCGGCCACGGTGAGCGTCCAGCAGGGCGGCCAGCCAGGTCTCGGCGACCAGACCGCTGCCGAGCTGGTCACCGAGATCCCGTGCGGCGGCGATGTGCCGTTGGGCCTCGTCCCACCGCCCGGCCAGCAACTCGGCCTCACCCAGGTGCGACAGCAACTCGTGTTGCAGGGGCTCGTCGCCGCGGGCCTCGGCCCGACCGAGCATCTGGCGCAGTCGACTGCGGGCACGCTCCGCGTCGTCCATCGACTTCCACCAGATCGCCGGCACCGTGCTCGCCAGCCACGACGGTTTGTCGCCCTCCAGGGCGAGAGCCCGCTCCAACAGGTCGGTGCGCGGCGCCCGCCCGAGGCGTACCTCCTGGAAGAAGAGCAGGACCAGCGCGGCGGCGAGCAGGTCGTGTTCGTCGTCGCGGCCGTCCAACAGCGCGGCGGCGGCCTCGGCGTGCGCCCGTGCCGGCTCGGTGTGGTCGTTGAAGACGGCCAGGTGGGCGTGGATGCGGCCGGCCAGTGCCGAGTCGGGCCGGGCCGCCGCCAGTGCCCGGGTGCCAAACTCCACGGCCGCCTGTCCGGCCTCGCCGGTGGACCAGGCGACGATGGCACGCAGCAGCAGCGACTCGGCGCGCAGGTCACCGGAGAAGTCGGCCGCCACCGCCTCGGCCGCCTGCCGGGCTGCCGGCAGGTCACCGCTGTCGAGCCTGCAGCGGGCCGCGGCGAGCCGCCGCTGGCCCAGCCGTACCCGATCGTCGACGGGAGTGAGCTGGCCGGCGCGGTCGTGCAGGTCGGCGGCGAGGTCGGGCGCGCCCCGGCTGTGCCACCGGTCGGCAGCGGCGGCGAGTGTGTCAGCGACCGCCGGGTCCGGTTCCGTCGTGCACAGCGCCAGGTGCCGGGCCCGCTCGTCCGGGTCGGCCACCAGGTCGGCCAGCCTGCGGTGCAGCCGGCGACGGACGCCCGGCGGGATGCCGGCGCGTACGGCGGCGGCGTGCACCGGGTGGGTGAACCGCACGCCCGTCGGTGTCACGACGACCAGCCCGGCCTCCTCGGGGGCGTCCAGCGCGGCGGCGGGCACCCCCGCCGTCGTCAGGTCGACAAGCGTGGGCACTGTCAGCAGCGCGGCCAGCCGTACCGCGTCACGACTGGCGGGGGACAACCCGGCGACGACGTCCGCGAGCAGGTGATGCATGGACGCGGCCACCGGCAGGTCGTCGCCGGGCGAGGGTTGGCGCGGCAGGCGTTGCATGGCGCGTACGACCTCGATGGTCAGCAGCGGATTGCCGCCGGCCTCCCGCGCCACCCGCACCAGCATGGGTCGGGAGAGCGTGACGCCCAACTGGTCGCGCAGGACGTGGTGCAGCGCGCCGACGTCGAGCGGCGGCAGCTCCACCCGTTCGAGCCGGCTGCCGTCGCGGCCCTCGTCGAGCCCGAGCGGCACGTCCTCGGGATCGCCCTGCCCGCGTCGGCGACTCACCAACACGCTCAGGCCCGCCACGCGCCGCAGCGCGTACCGCAACGCGCGTTCGCTCGGCCGGTCCAGCCAGGGCGCGTCGTCCACGGCCACCAGTACCGCCGGGTGGGCCTCCGGCGCCGTCGCTTCCAGCAGTGAGCGGGTCGCGGCCCCGACCACTCGCACGTCGACGGCCTCCCGGACGTCGCCGGCGAGGAGCACGACCTCGGCTGCGGTCCTTTGTGGCTCGGGCAGCGCGGCGACCCGGTCGGCGAGCGGGCGCAGCAGGTCGGCCAGGGCGGCGTACGGAAGCTCCGCTTCGGCCTCGGTGGGCGCGCAGCTCAGCACCAGCCAACCCGCCTGCCTGGCCTGCGCGACGAGCGCCCGCCAGAGTTCGGATTTGCCGATGCCGGCTGGCCCCTCCACCAGCACCGGCCCGGGGCGGCCCAGCTGCCGCCAGGCCCGGTCGAACACCTCGTCCCGCCCGACGATGGCGTGTCGCATGGGGAAATTCTGGCATCGGGGACAGCCGCCGGGGCATCCCGCCAACGGGTGACCGGGGATGGCCCGCAGGCCAGGTCGAGGGTGGAGACTAGCCGTCGATACGGGTGATGTTGCGGATCTTGTTGGACGCGTCCAGAGCGGCCACCTTGTACGCCTCGGCCAAGGTGGGATAGTTGAACACCGCGTCCACCAGGTAGTCGATAGTGCCACCGCACCCGATCACGGCCTGCCCGATGTGGACGATCTCGGTGGCGGCGGTGCCGAACACGTGCACCCCGAGCAGCCGTCCGTCGTCGGGGGAGACGAGCAGCTTCAACATCCCGTACGAGTCACCGACGATCTGGCCCCGGGCCAGCTCGCGGTAGCGGGCGATGCCCACCTCGAACGGCGTCGAGGCGTCGGTGAGCTGCGCCTCGGTCTGCCCGACGAAGCTGATCTCGGGGATGGTGTAGATGCCGATGGGTTGCAGGCCGTGCATCTCTCGGATCGGCTCGCCGCAGGCGTGCTGCGCGGCCAGCCTGCCCTGCTCCATCGAGGTGGACGCAAGCGCCGGGAAGCCGATCACGTCGCCGACCGCGTAGATGTTGTCGACGGGGGTGCGGTAGTTGGCGTCGACAGCGATCCGGCCGCGTCGGTCCGCCTCCAAGCCGGCCGCCTCCAGGGCCAGGTCGTCGGTCTGGCCCTGCCGGCCGGCCGAGTACATCACCGTGTCGGCGACGATCTTCTTGCCGCTCTTGAGGATGCACAGCGCGGCCGTCTGGTGCTTTTCCACAGCGGCGACCTCCTCGCCGAAGCGGAACGCCACGGACAGGTCCCGCAGGTGGTATTTGAGCGACTCGACGACCTCCTCGTCGCAGAAGTCGAGCATCCGGTCGCGGCGCTCCACGACTGTCACCTTCGTGCCGAGCGCGGCGAACATCGACGCGTACTCCATGCCGATCACGCCGGCGCCGACCACCACCATGCTGCGGGGTACGGCCTGGAGGTTGATGACGCCGTCGGAGTCCACGATGGTGCGGTCGTCGAAGTCGACGCTGTCCGGGCGTGCCGGGCGGGTGCCCGCGGCGATGATGGCTTTGTCGAAGGTCACCTTGGACTCGCGGCCCGACCCGGCGTCCACCCAGATGGAGTGGGCGTCCGCGAAACGCCCCGTTCCGGTGATCATCGCGACGCGGTTGCGGGCGAGCTGGTTGCGGATGACGTCGGTCTGCCTGGTGATCACGTGCTGGGTCCGGGCGGCCAGGTCGCTTACCGTGATCTCCTCCTTGACCCGGTAGCTGCTGCCGTAGAGATCCCGCTGGCTCAGGCCGGTCAGATAGAGCACGGCCTCGCGCAGTGTCTTGGACGGCACGGTGCCGGTGTTGATGCACACCCCACCGATCATGTCGCGGCGGTCCACGATGCCGACCCGCCTGCCGAGCTTGGCGGCGGCGATCGCGGCCTTCTGACCGCTGGGTCCGGAACCCAGCACCAACAGGTCGTAGTCATACACGATCGCTAGCGTCCCAAGATGTCGTCGACCGCGCCAGAGCCGAGCGCCACTCATCCGCCGACGCGCGTCGGATCCGATGGTCCCGGCACGCTCGGCGGTCAAGGTCCTCAGCTGACGAGGCGGCGCTCCCAGGCCCAGGCGGCGATCTCGACCCGGTTGCGGGCCGGGAGTTTCATCTGGACGCTCGCCAGGTGGGTCTTGACAGTGCCGACGGCGATGAAGAGCTGTGCGGCGATCTCGGCGTTCGTCAGGCCTCGGGCGACGAGTTTCACGACGTCGAGTTCCCGAGGTGACAGCCCGGCGTCGTCGTGCGGGAACGCGGGCGGGCTGAGGTGCTCCAGCAGACGTACCGTGATGGACGGGCTGATCAGCGCGTCACCGGACACCGCCGCGCGGACCGCCTCCACGAGCAGCGCCGGGCCGGAGTCCTTGAGCAGGAAGCCGCAGGCGCCGTTGGAGAGCGCTGTGTGCACGTACTCGTCGAGGTCGAAGGTCGTCACCACGACGACCCGGATCGGATCGGCGACGCCCGGCCCGGCGAGCAGCCGCAGGGCTTCGAGGCCGTCGAGGCGGGGCATCCGGATGTCCAGCAGCACCACGTCCGGGCGCAGCCGTCGGGCCAACTCGACAGCCTCGACCCCGTCGGCGGCCTCGCCGACCACAGCCATGTCCGACTGCGCCCCGATGATCATGCCGAAGCCGGTCCGCACCATCGCCTGGTCGTCGGCGATGAGCACGCGGATCACCTGGTCACCGCCGGGCGCAGCGGGAACGCGGCGTCGAGCACCCAGCCACCGGCGACACCGGGCCCGGCGGTGATCGTGCCGCCGAGGGCGCGTACCCGCTCGGTGAGGCCGAGCAGCCCGAAGCCGTGCCCACGGGCCGGCGCGGTGCGTGGGGTCGCGCCGTCGTCGGCCACCCGGACCAGCAACCAGTCCGGTGTACGGCGCACCGACACGTCCACCGATCGCGCGTCCGGGGCGTGTTGGCGGGTGTTTGTCAGCCCCTCCATCACCACCCGGTACGCCGATGTCGACACCTCCACCGGCAGTCCCTCCAGGTCCCCGTCGACGTGTAGCCGTGCCGGCGCGCTCGCCGTGCCGTTGAAACCGGACAGCAGAGGCGCCAGGTCGGTCACGCCGGCCAGCGGGGCCAGCGGTGCGTCCGGCGGTGCGTCCGGGTTGCGCAGGATCCCCACCATCCTCCGCATCGAGGCCATCGTCTCGGCACCGGCCTGCTCGATCTGCTCCAGGGCGACGATCACCCGACGCGGGTCCTGCTCGGCGACGAACCGCGCACCCTGCGCCTGCACCACGATGCCTGTCACGTGGTGGGCGATGAAGTCGTGCAGGTCACGGGCGAACTCCGCACGCTGTTCGGCCCTGACCAGGGCGATCGCCCGGGCCCGACCGGCGGCGATCACCCGTAGATAGAGTCCCACCCCGGCGGCACCGACCGCCGCGAGCGCCTGGAGCAGTCCGAAGATCACGAGCAGGTTGTCGGTGCCGGCACGCAGTGGCATCGCCGCGACGGCGAGCCCGGCGGCCACCGCCGCCCACACGGCGAACCGGGGCGCGCCCCAGCGGCTCACCACGAAGACCACACCGATCAGCCCGGCCGACTCGGCCAGCCCCCAGGTGCGGGGAAACAGGACGCCACCGCCGGTGAGGACCACACCCCCTGCGGTCACTGCCAGTGAGGCGGCGGCGACTGCCAGGGCGGCCAGCGGCAACCGGCGGGAGCCCAGCCGGTGCACCGGAAGCCAGAGCGGCACCGTCGCGACCGCCAACCCCGTCGGCACCAGCATGACGAGGAGAGCGGCCGCTCCGAAGGCATCCGACATGGTGGCCGTGAGGTCGAAGAGAGCGAGCAGCCCGAAGACCAGGAGCCCGGTGGCTTGGGCCAGGCGTACCCACAAACGTCGAAGATCCGGGGCGCTCATGATGACCCAGCGTAGCCAGTCGGAAGGAGATGACAGATCAGCCGAAAGGTAGACCCGACGCCGCCGATACCCGGCTGCGGGCCGATGCGCCCACCCGCCCGTGACGGCGACGCTTCCGGTGTCACATTGCAGCCACTGGAGGAACGATGACAACCCACGCCCTACCGGAGACCAGCCACGCCGCGGTCGCCGCCGTCAACCTGGTGAAGGTGTACGGCAGCGGCGACACCGCCGTCCGCGCCCTGGACGGGGTGTCAGTGGGCTTCGGCCGGGCCGAGTTCACCGCGATCATGGGCGCGTCCGGGTCCGGCAAGTCGACGCTCATGCACTGCCTCGCCGGCCTGGACACGGCAACCTCCGGCCGGGTCCTGCTCGGCGGCACCGACCTCACCAGGCAGTCCGACCGTACGCTGACCCGGGTACGCCGCGACCGGATCGGGTTCGTCTTCCAGGCGTTCAACCTGCTGCCGCAGCTCACTGCCGCGCAGAACATCACCCTCCCTCTGGACCTCGCCGGCCGGGAGCCCGACCGTCAGCTCTTCGCGCACCTGGTGGGGGTGTTGGGTCTTGGCGACAGGCTCGGCCACCGACCCAGCGAACTGTCCGGCGGCCAGCAGCAGCGGGTGGCACTGGCCCGTGCACTCGTCGCACGCCCCGAGGTGGTGTTCGCCGACGAGCCGACCGGCAACCTCGACTCCCGATCCGGAGCGGAGGTGCTCGCCGTCCTGCGTGACTCCGTCCGCGACCTCGGACAGACAGTCGTGATGGTCACGCACGACCCGGTCGCCGCCGCGTACGCGGACCGGGTGGTGCTGCTCGCCGACGGCCGGCTCGCCGGTGAGATCGACAAGCCGAACCACGACTCGGTCACCGACGCGCTGCGTGATCTGGCGGCCCGCGCATGAGGGCGACAGTGCTGCGTACCCAGACGAGCGCCGCCGCCCGGCGGCCCGGCCGGCTGATCCTGACCGGCCTGGCGATCCTTGTCGCGTCGTTCGTCGTCTTCGGCACCGTGCTGGTGCAGGGGATCAGCGAACGGACAGTGCGGGACAACCTGAGCGGTACCCCGGCCGTCACCGACCTGGTGATCGGCAGCGTGAACCAGACTCCACCCACCGTCGCGGACCTGACGCGGATCCGCGCCGTGCCCGGTGTTGCCGAGGCGGTGGGCCGGGTGTCGATCGGGGTGGCCGTCGACAAGGCGTACCTCAACCTCCAGGCCGACCCGGGCGGCGGCCCGCTGAGCATCGTCACAGTCGTCGAGGGCAGCTACCCGGACCAGCCCGGCGAGATCGCGATCACCCCCCGTACCGCCCAGCGGGCCGGGCTCTCCGTCGGCAGCACCGTCAGTGGCGAGGGCGGCGAACTCACCGCGCCCGCCCGCCTCGTCGTGACCGGCATCGTGGACACCAACGCCGACTCCGGCTACGACGCGTACGCCCCGGAGGGCGCCGTGACCTCGTGGGGACGCCTGAGCGCGGTGGACCGCGTCGACGTGCGGGTCGCTCCCGGGGAGTCGACCGAGGCCGTCCACCAGCGGGTGACCGCGGCGGTCCCCGGCCAGCCGATCCGCACCGGCGACGAGGTACGCCAGGCGGAGGTCAACGCGGCGGTCGACGAGGTTGCGACGATCTTCATCCTGGTCGGCGTGTTCGTCGCGATCGCCGTCGTCGCGGCAGCGCTTGTGGTCACCTCCACCTTCCGCATCGTCTTCGCCCAGCGGATGCGGCAGCTCGCGCTGCTACGCGCTGTCGGCGCGAGTCGAGGCACCCTGGTCAGGGCGATGACCGCCGAGGGAGCCCTGACCGGGTTCGTCGCCGGCGTCGTCGGAGTCGGCAGTGCCCTCGCCCTCGGGTACGCGGTGCCGGCGATCCTGCGCTCCGCCGGCCACGACGTCTCGTCGCCGCCCCCACCACTGGTGGCTGCTGCCGCGGTGGTGCTCGGCGCCGTCCTGCTCACAGTCCTTGCCGTCCTGGCGCCGGCGCTGTCGGCCGCCCGTGTCTCCCCGCTGGAGGCGCTGCGGGCGGCGAGCACCACCGCCGGCCGGCGCGGTATCGGCGTCCTGCGCCTGGTGCTCGGGCTGCTCCTGGCCGTCGGTGCGGTAGTGGCAGCCGTCGCGACGATCAGCCAGTTGCCGAAGCCGGAGCAGACGACGTACGACCCGCTTCTGCCACTGCTCCTGCTTGTCGGGTCCGGCACGTTCGCGTTCTTCGCGCTCGTGGCCCTCGGGCCGCTGCTGGTGCGCCCGGTGCTGGCCGTGGTGGGCTGGCCGTTGCGCCAACTCGGGCCGCTCGGGCGGATGGCGGTAGGCGGGATCGGTGGTGCGCCGCGCCGGGCGGCAGCGGTCTCCGTCGTGGTAGCGCTCGGCGTGACACTGATCTCCGGAGTGGTGATCGGCGGCGCGTCGTTGCAGGTCCTCGCCGACCGCGAGATGGCGCTGTCGGCGCCCGCAGACTTCGAGGTCAACGGCGGCGGGGCGGCGCTGCCGGCGGACGTCGTGACCCGGGCCGAGGCGGCTGGCGGCGCGCTGGCGCGGGTGGTGCCGTACCGGCAGGTCGATGACGTCACACTGATGCGTGGCACCGACAAGCTGGGCGAAACCGAGTCCGGATACCCGGCCACCGACCTGGACCTGACGGGGTTGCCGACAAGCGGTGACCTGGACGTCGCCGAGGGCAGTCTCGCCGATCGCGGCCCCGGCAGGATCGTGCTCAACAAGTGGGTTGCCCGGGACTCCGGTCTGCGGGCCGGCGACACCGTCACCCTCGCCCTCGCGGCGCGCAGACTCGACGTACGGGTGGCGGCGGTCCTGCCCGGCGACGGCCCGCTGCACGCAGGTGTTCTCATCGACCCGGCCGATCTGGACCGGCTCGGCGTGCCGACCGCGTACACCGGTCTGCTGGCCGACGCGGCCGGGTCCGGTGAGGACGGTCGCACGGCCGGCGTACGGGCGCTGCGGGCAGCGATCGGCGACAGCGACAGCGTGGGCCTCGTGGTGCTCGCCGACGAGCGGGACCGCAACGACGAGGTGGTGCGCACCCTGGTCGGGATCGCTGTCGGCCTGGTCAGCCTGACCGTGCTGATCGCTGTCGTCGGCGTGGGCTCCACGACCGCGCTCTCGGTGGTCGAACGGGTACGCGAATCCGGGCTGCTCCGCGCGATCGGCCTGTCCCGCGCCGGTCTGCGCACGATGCTGACAGTGGAGTCCGGACTCTACGGGGTGATCGGTGCGACTATCGGCCTGCTGCTCGGCGTCCCGTACGCCTGGATAGCGGTCCAGTCCCTGGGGATCAACGCGCCGCTGACCGTACCGGTGCTGCCCCTGGTCGGGCTGTTCGTGACGCTTGTCGGGCTGACCGCGCTGGCCGGGGTCCTGCCGGCCCGGCGTGCGTCGCGGGTCAGCCCGGTGGTGGCGCTGGGGGCCGACGGCTGAGCCCGCCCCGCGGGCCGGCGCCGGGGACTCGGCGCCGGCCCGCGGCGGGGTGTGGTCAGGGATGCATGGTCGCGCCCTTGAGCACCTTGTCGACCACGGTGCGCGGCCCGTGCAGGGCCAGCCCCACCAGGTCGAGCTTCTCGCGGCCGACCGCCTGCACCGCGGCCCGGTTGTCCCGGTCGTTCCCGGTGGTGAAGAGCTCGTGCGTGAAGATCGACAGGCGTAGCCCGCGGGTGAGCGCGCGAGAGTGTGCACTGGTAAGCGTGGCCCGGTCACCGGCGAAGACCAGCACGGGCTGACGGAACATCGGCAGGTACCGGGTGTCGTCCGCGTCGCGGTACCCCTCGCCGAGCAACTCCGGCTCGGCGTTCGCGACGCCGCTGACCAGGAAGGCGGTGACGTTCAGCCGCTGCCAGCCGGCCAGGTCGTCGCGGAGCAGCACAGCGATCTTCGTGGGAAAGCGGATCGGTTCGGTCATGACGTCGAGCCTGCCCGCCCGGCACCGCCGGGTCTTGTACGTTCTTAGCGTGGCCACCCGGGCGGCAGGCTCCCACGTCAGCGCGTGGCGACCCGCCGTCGCCGGGGTCACCGAGGTCTTCCACGCCCACTTCGTGGACCACGCGTACCCGCTGCACACCCACGACGTGTGGACGCTGCTGATCGTCGACGACGGCGCGGTCCACTTCGACCTGGACCGGCACCACCACGGCGCGCTGCGGACGTCGGTCACCCTGCTCCCGCCGTACGTGGCGCACGACGGCCGCTCCGCCACACCGGACGGCTTTCGCAAGCGGGTCCTGTACCTCGACACCACGGCGCTCGACGCCGAGCTGGTCGGCCGGGCGGTCGACCGTCCGGACCTCGCCGATCCGCAGCTACGGCACCGCGTCCACCGCCTGCACGAGGTGCTCGCCGCTCCGGGCGACGAGTTCGAGGCCGACAGCCGGCTGGCGCTCATCCTGGACCGGCTGCGCCAACGGTTACGGCTGAACTCTCCGGCCGGCGCGCAGCCGGCGGCGCGTAGCCTCGCGACGCGGCTGCGTGAGCTGCTGGACGCCCGGACGGTCGAGGGCGTCACCCTGCGGGAGGCCGCCGAGCTGCTGCACGCCCACCCGACCCACCTGGTCCGTACGTTCACCCACGTGCACGGGCTGCCGCCGCACTCGTACCTGACCGGTCGCCGGGTCGAGCTGGCGCGTCGGCTGCTCCTCGCGGGGCAGCGGCCGGCCGAGGTCGCCGCCGCGACCGGGTTCTTCGACCAGGCTCACCTCACCCGGCACTTCCGGCGTCACCTGGGCGTCAGCCCGGCCCGGTACGGGCCGCCCCGGTGAACGGCCGCGCGCACGGCGACCGTCCGGCGCGTCGTGGCCCAGTGGCCGGCGTTGACGTCGACCTGGCCCACGCGTAGCCGCCGGGCGACCGCCAGCGCGTGCTCCGGCTCTCCGAAGACGCCGCTGGTCAGCCCGTACAGCGTGCCGTTGGCGATAGCCACGGCCTCGTCCTCGTCGGCATACGGGATGATCGTCAGCACCGGGCCGAAGATCTCCTCCTGGGCGATCGCGGACGTCGGGTCGACGTCGGCGAAGATCGTCGGCTGGACGTAGGCGCCGTTCGGCAGGCCGGCGGGCCGGTCCGGGCCACCGAGCACGAGGCGGGCACCGTCGGCGATGCCCCGTTCGATGTACCCGAGCACCTTCTGGCGGTGCGCCTCGGACGCCATCGGCCCGATTCGGGTGGTCTCGTCGGTCGGGTCGCCGACGGTGTGCTGCCGGGCCGCCTCGACGGCCAGTGCGACGACCTCGTCCTGCCGGGAGGCGGGCACCAGCATCCGGGGCCACGCGCCGCAGACCTGCCCGCCGTTGGCGAACGCCATCAGCATGCCCGTGGTGACCGCCGAGGGCAGGTCGGCGTCGTCGAGGATGATGGTCGCGCCCTTGCCGCCCAGTTCCAGCGTGACCCGCTTGACGGTCTGCGCCGCCACCTCGGAGATGCGTCGTCCGGCCCGGGTGGAGCCGGTGAAGGAGATCATGTCGATGTCCGGGTGGGCGGAGATCGCCTCACCGACAACCGCCCCGGTGCCGTACACCACGTTGAACACGCCCGCCGGTACGCCCGCCTCCGCGGCCACCTCGGCGAGGATCCGCGCGGTCAACGGGGCGTTCTCGGACGGCTTGAAGACCATCGTGTTGCCCCCGAGCAGCGCCGGCGCCAGCTTGGAGACGATCTGCTGCAGCGGGAAGTTCCACGGGGTGATCGCGCCGACCACGCCGATCGGCTCGCGGACGATCAGCGAGTTGCCGACCTCCTCGGTCCAGGCGAAGTCGTCGGCCAGGCCGGCCACGGACTCGATCACCGCGGCGGGGAAGGCGACCTGAGCGGTCCGGGACATCCCGATCGGGGAGCCCATCTCGGCGGTGATCACCGCCGCGATCTCCTCCTGGCGGGCGGCGAGGCCGGCGCCCAGGCGGCGCAGCACCTCGGCCCGCTGCGCCGGGGCGGTCGCCGCCCAGTCGGGGAAGGCCGCCCGGGCGGCGGCGACGGCCCGGTCGACGTCGGCGGCGGTGCCGGCCGGGGTTTCGGCGACGACGTCGCCGGTCGCCGGGTTCACGACGGGAAGGGTGCCGGCCGAGCCGGCGAGTGTCTCGCCACCGATCCAGTGGCCGGTGACGGTGTGGGTGGAAGTGGTCATGCACCGACCGTGACACCGGCCTGAACCCCCAACCAGGTGCGGTTGATCCACGGATTCGCGGTCCCTGGCTGAGCGCTTGGGCCTCGGGTCGCCTGCCGTTCGGTGCTGGCAGACGGCTCGATCGCCTCGCCAACTGATTGACACCCCGACAACCGGCCGTAATCGAACGGCCGAACGGATCCGTCACCGCTCGGCGTCACGAAACCCAGCGGCGCGACGTCACAACCGGCGGATAGTCTGCCTGCGCGCGTCGTCGTCCTGTTACGCCGCGCCCTGCGCCTGGTAGGCGCGGCACCGCCACCGCCGACCAACGCGTGTTCAACCGACCTCAGGAGAGTTTGTGACACAGCAATCCGTCGCGACCTCGGACAAGCTCGACGCCGCAGTTCTCAAGGTGGCAGGCGTCGTCGTCCTTGGCGCGATCATGTCGATCCTCGACGTGACGGTGGTCAGCGTGGCGCTGCCCACGTTCCAGAGCGAGTTCGACGCGACCTACGCGCGCGTCGCGTGGACGATGACCGGCTACACGCTGGCGCTGGCCACTGTGATCCCGCTCAGCGGGTGGGCAGCCGACCGGTTCGGCACCAAACGCCTCTACATGGTGGCGCTCGCGCTGTTCACCATCGGGTCCGGGCTGTGCGCCACCGCCGACTCGATCGGCGAACTGATCGCCTACCGCGTGCTGCAGGGTCTCGGCGGCGGCATGCTCATGCCGTTGGGCATGACCATCATGACCCGGGCGGCCGGCCCGCACCGGATCGGCCGCCTTATGGCAGTCCTCGGCATCCCGATGCTGCTCGGGCCGATCGGTGGCCCGATCCTCGGCGGCTGGCTGATCGACGTGGCGAGCTGGCACTGGATCTTCCTGATCAACCTGCCGATCGGTGTCGTCGCCCTGATCTATGCGCAGATGGCCCTGCCGAAGGACGCGCCCGAGCCGTCGGAGTCGTTCGACTTCCTCGGCATGCTGATGCTCTCGCCCGGCCTCGCCCTGTTCCTCTACGGCGTCTCGTCGCTGCCGGAGACGGGCACGTTCGCCGAAACCAAGGTGTGGGCGCCGATGCTCGTCGGCGGCGCGCTTGTGGTGGCGTTCGTGCTCTACTCCTTCAGGCCCCGGCACCCGCTGCTGGACCTGCGGCTGTTCCGCAACCGCAACCTGACGATCGCCTCGGTGACCCTGTTCGTGTTCATCATCGCGTTCATGGGCGCCGGCCTGTTGTTCCCGAGCTACTTCCTCCAGGTGCGCGGCGAGTCGACGCTGGCCGCCGGTCTGCTCATCGCACCCCAGGGGCTCGGCGCGATGATCACGATGCCGATCGCCGGGACGCTCGCCGACCGGGTGCCCATCGGCCGTACCGTGCCGTTCGCGCTGGCGCTGATCGTGATCGGGTTCTTCAGCTTCACGCAGGTCGACGCGCAGACCTCGTACTGGGTGCTCGGCGCGTCGCTGTTCGTGATGGGTCTGGGCATGGGCGGCACCATGATGCCGATCATGACGTCGGCGTTGCGGACGTTGCAGGCGCAGGAGGTGGCGCGTGGCTCGACGCTCGTCAACATCCTCCAGCAGATCGGCGGCTCGGTCGGCGCCGCCGTCATGTCGGTGATCCTCACCAACGAGCTGAACGGCTCCCGGCCGATCCCCGGGGCGGTGGACCCGAGCGGCGCTCCGCTCACCGAGGCGGGGCTGGCCATCGCCGCCCAGCAGCGGCCGGAGCTGCTCCAGCAGGTCGACCCGTCCATCATCGAGCGCGGGCTCGACTTCGCCGCGAAGTCGTTCGCCCACACGTTCTGGGTGGCGTTCGGGCTTGTGGTGCTCACGTTCATCCCGGCCGCCCTGCTGCCGCGTCGGCGTCAGCGGGCGCAACTCGACGACGAGCAGGGGGAGCAGGTCAAGACGCCTGTCATCATCCACTGAGCGACAGCACCGCCGCGCGCGACGCCCATCACGGTGTCGGGCGCGGCGGTGCGCCGTTTCAGCGGTGCAGCAGCTCCACCACAGCCTGAGCGAACTCCGCCGGCTGCTCGATGTGCCCGAAGTGCCCGCTGCGCTCCAGCAGCACCAGACGCGAATCCTTGAGCCCGTCGTGCAACTGCTCGGCCCAGCGTGGCCCGCAGATGAAGTCGTACGCGCCGACGATCACCACGACGGGCACGGTGATCTCACCGAGCCTGTCGCGTACGTCGAAGGGCGTGGGGTCCTGCGCGTCCGCAGGCGCCGCCGAGATCCGCACGGCGGCCTGGAACGGGGCGAACTCGTCCTGCCGGCCCCAGAAGTCCGCGAAGTAGGCAGGCACGGCGGCACGCAGCGCGGCGCCCAACGTCTCGTCGTCGGTGGCGCCGCCGATCTGCCCGAAGGCAGCCGGGATCGCCGCCGCCTCCGGCCGGTGCGGGTGCCGCAGCGGGTACGCGCCGAGGTTGGCCATCGCCTCGCCCCAGAACTCGGCGCCGGTGACCGGCGAGGTGTCGTACAGGGCGAGACCGGCGACCCGGTCCGGGTGCGCCAGCGCGTACCGCTGGACGACGAAGCCGCCGTGTGAGTGCCCGAGTAGGTGCACCCTGGGCTCGCCGAGGTCGTCGACGACGGCGGCGAGGAACCGGACGTACGTGTCGAGACGGTAGTCGGACGCGTCGTCGAGCCGCCCGGAGGCGCCCGTGCCGACCGGCTCGACGTACACCATCGTGAAGTGCTCTTCCAGGCGCGGCATCCGCAGGTAGGCCCACTCGATGCCGGGGCCGCCGGAGTGCGCCACGCAGATCGGGCCGGTGCCGGCGACGTGGTAGACCTGCCGGACGCCACCGACGCTGATCTCGTGGCGTGTGAGCGCGCCGACGTCGTGGCCTGTGGAACCCATGGAGTTTTCCCCGATCGATGAGCCGCGCGGCCGTGCCGACGCGGCAGGTGATGACTGGTCGCAGACCAGATGCGGGGGTCGGGCGGAAAGTTCGCCCGGTCGGGAAAACTTCCTCAGACAAGCGCCGGTGGGCGGGCCCCGCGCGCCGGGACGGGGTGGAAGAGGGTGAGCCGGCGCACCCGGCCCGCACGCAGCACCTGCAGCCACAGCGCACCGGGAGGGCAGTGCTCCGGGTCGTCCGGCGGGCTGATCAGGTCGGTCTCCCAGATCAGCACGTCACCGCTGGCCACCACGTTGCGCAGCCGCTGGCGTACCCCGGCGGTCAGGTCGCGGGTCATGCCGGCGACCGCGAGGTCACGGCCGCCGCGCCGGCCACCCGGCACGATCATCTCGGCGTCCGGCCACCAACTGTCCCGGACCACCTTGTCGAAGTCGCCGCGCATCGCCGTGGCGATCACGTCGCGGCCGTCGCGCCACCGGGCCTCGTTCGCGGCGGTGACGTCGGCATGCGCCGCGGTCGCCGCCGTTCGTAGACCGCCGGCGAGCGCCCGGCGCGCGTGGTTGAGGCGGCTGCGGACGGTGCCGACGGGCACGCCGCAGACAGCGGCGATCTGCTCGTACGAGGACGCGTCGCTGAAATACCGCAGGAGGGTGACGAGTCGATCAGTTTCGGACAACTGCCCGATGGCGTGCCACACCCAGTCGCGCATCGCTCCCCGGTCGAGTGCCTGCTCCGGGGTGGGCGTGTCGGCGGGACCGGCGAACCACTCCGGCTCGGCCACCGGGACCGGGCGGGGCCGATGCAGTGCCGTCCGACTGTTGTTGCGGACGATCATGCGCAGCCACGGGCCGACGGCGGCCGGGTCGCGGACGTCACCGATGCGACGTAGCGCGACGACGACGGCGTCCTGGACCGCGTCCTCGGCGTCCGGACCGTAGCCGAGCACGCTCACCGCCACGGCCCGCATGGCTGCTTCGTGCCGGGCCAGCAGCGCGCCGAGCGCCGCCGCGTCGCCCGCCTGCGCGAGCAGGACCAGCTCCGCGTCACCCTGTGTCACGATCGCGCCCCCTGGCGTTCCGCTTGTGGCGTTCTGGGCGTTTTGGTCGGCCGCATCGCCCGTACCAGCGTACGGCGGGTGATGGTGCGCGGTCCGGGTCAGCTGGTGCCGGCCGGAAACTGACGTACCCCGGCCATAGCGTGGGCGTCATGGGGATCCGCGCCGACAGCCACGCCCACCGCGGGAGCCTGCGATGACCGACCTGAGCTGGGCGCAGGTGTCGGCCCGGCGTCTCGCCCGGCACGGGCTCTCGGCGCGGACGTCACCCGAGTCGCCACCGGGCGCCGAGGGCGTCGCCGATGTGGTGTCCGCGATGTGCGGCGCGCACGCCCAGGTCGCCTCCGCCGCCGAGCTGTCGATCGGGCTCCGGGTGCCTGGTGCCACCCGCGCCCTTGTGCGACAGGCGCTCTGGACGGACCGCACCCTGGTCAAGACCCGTGGACCGCGCGGGACTGTGCACCTGCTGGCCGCCGCGGACCTGCCGATGTGGATCGGCGCGCTCACCGCGATACCGCCTCCGTCGTGGGAGCAGAGCCGCCACCTGTTGACGCCCGAGCAGACCGGGCAGGTCCTCGCCGCCATCGGTGACGCGTTGGCCGAGGCCGAGTTGACCACCGCCGAGTTGACCGAGGAGATCGTCGCCCGCACCGGCCCGTGGGCCGGTGAGCGGGTCATGGAGGCATTCCAGGACCTGTGGCCGCGGTGGATGGCGGCGATGGCGACCGCCAGCCGGGCAGGGGTGATCTGCTTCGGCCCGACACGGGGTCGCGCCATCACCTACACCAGCCCGACGCGCTGGCTCCCCGGCTTCGCACCGATGGCCGGCCACGCCGCCCTGACCGATCTCGCCCGCCGATATCTGTTCGCCTACGGGCCAGCCACCCCGGCGCAGTTCGCCAAGTGGCTCGCGGCGCCGGTGCGGTGGGCGACGTCGCTGTTCGACTCCATCGACCTGGCCGAGGTGACAGTGGAGGGCGCGCAGGCATGGGTGGCCGCCAACGACACCGACTTCCCGACCGACCCGCCGTCCGGGTTGCGGCTCCTGCCCTACTTCGACGCGTACGCGGTTGGCTGCCATCCGCGCGAGCGGCTCTATCCGGGCGTCGCGGCCGAGCGGGCGCTGGCTCGTGGCCAGGCCGGCAACTTTCCGGTGCTGCTTGTCGACGGGGTGGTCTCGGGCGTGTGGCACCAACGCCGCTCCGGCCGCGCGATCCACGTCACTGTCGAGCCGTTGCAGGCACTCGACCCGGGTCGGCGGCGGGAGTTGGAGGACGAGGTCGATCGGGTCGGCCAGATCCTGGAGGGCAGGGCGGCGCTGACCATTGGCACGGTGAGCGTCGGCCCGCACGCCTGATGCCGGTCCCGCCCGAGCCCTGAGTCAGGATGGAAGCGTGGACATCGAGCCGGTCGACATCGCGCCCCGACAGTCGTTCCCGTGGGCGGTCCTACGGCAGCGCTGGGAGGACCTCACGTTCCTGCACTGGGCGGTCACCCCGGAGACCGTCGCGCCGCTGCTGCCCGTCGGGACCCGGCCGGACACCATCGACGGCGTCACCTACGTCGGTCTGATCGGCTTTCGGATGGTGGGGCTGGGCTTCGGCCGTGGGCCGGCGGTGCCGTACTTCGGCACGTTCTGGGAGACGAACGTCCGGCTCTACTCGGTCGACGCCAACGGACGGCGTGCTGTGGTGTTCCGGTCGCTTGACGCGTCCCGCCTCGTTCCCGTGCTTGTCGCCCAGGCGACGCTGCGCCTGCCGTACCTCTGGTCCTCGATGGGGGTGGACCGCGACGGTGACCGGCTCACCTACCGGTGCCGGCGACGTTGGCCCGGCCCGGCAGGCACGACGAGCCGGATGGTGGTTCGGGTGGGGGAGGCGATCGCCGAACCGACGCCGCTTGAGCATTTCGTCACGGCCCGTTGGGGGCTGCACACCCGGGCGTACGGGCGCACGCTGCACCTGCCGAACTGGCATCCGCGCTGGCCACTGCACCGCGCCGAACTGCTGCACCTTGACGACGAACTGGTCACCGCCGCCGGGCTGCCGACACCGGCCGGGCCTCCGGTCAGCGTGCTGTATTCCCCAGGCGTCGGCGTGCGGTTCGGCCCACCGGTGGACGCCGACGCCCGGCCCGCCTGACCACGGCGGGTCGGGCTGGTCGCGGACCAGTGTGGTCCGCGACCAGCCCGGCGTCAGGGCGGCGATGGTCAGTAGCGTCCACCCTCGGGCGCGGGCAGGGCGTCGAGGTCGGCCAGGTCCTCGGCGCTGAGCCGCACGTCGCCGGCCGCGCAGTTGTCCACAAGGTACTTCGGGGTCTTCGTGCCGGGGATCGGAATGACCTGCTCGCCCTGGGCGACCACCCACGCGAGAGCGACCTGCGCGGGGCTGAGCCCGGCCCGGTCGGCGATCTCGCGGACCCGGGCGACGATGGCCAGGTTGGCGCGCAGCGCGTCCTGTTGGAAACGCGGCAGGCCACGGCGGAAGTCGTCGGCGGGCAGGTCGTCGAAGGACGTGAACCGGCCGGTGAGGAAACCCCTGCCCAGCGGCGAGAACGGCAGGAACGCGATGCCCTGCTGCGCGCAGTACGGCAGCACCTCGGTCAACGGGTCACGGGTCCACAGCGACAATTCCGACTGCACCGACGCCACCGGGTGGACCGTCTGAGCCCGCACGATCTGCTCCACAGTCACCTCGGACAGGCCGATCTGCCGCGCCTTGCCCGCCGCGACGACCTCCGCCATCGCACCCCAGGACTCCTCGATGGGCACCTGCGGGTCGACGCGGTGCAGCTGGTAGAGGTCGACGTGGTCGGTGCCGAGCCGGCGCAGGCTGGCGTCGATCGCCACGCGGATGTGCTCCGGCCGGCCGTCGTTGCCGATCTTCGGTGAGTTGCCGGGGCCGCCGGTGGGGGAGGTGGTCACCAGGCCGACCTTGGTCGCCAGGACGGCCCGCTCCCGGTGGCCGCCGGCCAGCGCCCGCCCCACCAGATCCTCGTTCGTGTACGGCCCGTACACGTCGGACGTGTCGATAAGCGTGGCACCCAGGTCCAGCGCCTGTCGGATCACGGCGATCGACGTGTCGTCGTCGCGGGGACCGGTGATGTCGTATCCGTGGCTCATGCCCATGCACCCGAGGCCGATGACGCCGACCTCGGGTCCCGCACTGCCCAGCGTGGTGGTTCGCATACGCCCTACGCTACGACCGGTGCCGGCGTCCGGCGATCCGTGACCCGCCCCAGGTCGCAATACTTAGGCCTTGACCTAAGTAATGTCTCGGTGCATAGTTAGGCGCATGGCTAAGTATGCGGGGGAGGGCGGCAGCGTTCTCGACAGCGTGTTCCAGGCGTTGGCCGACCCCACCCGCCGCCAGGTCGTCGAGCGCCTCACCCAAGGGCCGGCCACGACCAGTGACCTGGCTCGTCCGTTCGACATGGCGCTGCCGTCGTTCACGCAGCACCTGCACGTCCTCGAACAGTCCGGTCTGGTGACGTCGGAGAAGACGGGCCGAGTTCGCACCTACCGGCTCGCGCCCCAGCCGCTGGAGCACCTCGACACCTGGCTCGCCGCGCAGCGCGCGCGATGGACCCGACGCCTCGACCAACTCGATTCGCTTCTCTACGACCTGAAGGAGCAAGAACGATGACCGTCTACACAGTGAATCCCGACCTCGATCTCGTCCTGGAGCGCACCGTCGACGTGCCGCCGGAGCTGGTCTGGCGGGCCTGGACCACGCCCGAGCTGATCATGCAGTGGTTCACCCCGAAGCCCTGGTCGACAGTCGCCTGCGAGATTGACCTGCGGCCCGGCGGCAGATTCGACACGACAATGCGCTCGCCCGAGGGCGAGGAGTACCCGAACAGCGGCTGCATCCTGGTGGTCGACGAGGGTTCGACGCTGGTCTTCACCTCCGGCCTGGGGCCCGGCTTCCGTCCGCAGATCGCCCAGGACGGCTTCCCGTTCACCGCTGTGGTGCGGATCGAGCCGGACGGCGCGGGCACGAAGTACACAGCCGTCGCGATCCACGCCGACGAGTCGGCGAAGAAGTCGCACGACGAGATGGGCTTCCACGAGGGATGGGGCGCTGCGCTGGACCAACTTGTCGATCTCATGAAGGTGCGCTGAGCGGCGCACACCGCTCAGCTGTCCCCGGCGAGCGGAAGACCGGCCGCACGCCTTGAACACATCGTGGAAGATCGATATTGTCGGCTCTGGCGCCGCCCCGCCTCAGACCATCACCGTCGATCCGAAGCGGGTTCAGCATGCGCACACTGAGACTTGTCACGTCGCTGGCCGTCGCCGGCCTGATAGCCGGCGCGGTGGCGATCGCGGCCACGCCGGCGAGTGCGGCGACCGCCGTGTTCTCCGTGACGAACAGTTGGGGCAGTGGCTACCAGGGTCAGGTCACTGTCACCAACAACACGTCGGCACAGATCACCAGCTGGCGCGTCGAGTTCGACCTGCCGGCCTCCTCCAGCATCAGCCAGTCGTGGAACGCGCAGCAGACGACCTCCGGCAGCCGCTACACCTTCACCAACCTGTCCTGGAACGGCACCCTGGCCGCCGGGGCGTCGACGGCGTTCGGCTTCCTCGTCGACGGCTCCGGCACCCCCGTCAACTGCACTGTCAACGGCGCGGCCTGCGCCGGCGGCCCGCCTCCGACGCCCACCACTCCCGCGCCGACCACTCCGGCGCCCACGACACCGCCACCGACCACCCCGCCGCCCACGAGTCCGCCGCCGACGACCGGCACGCCCGTCGAGCGGCACGGGCAGCTGCGGGTGTGCGGCACGACGATGTGCGACAAGTCCGGCGCGCGTGTGCAGTTGCGGGGCATCAGCAGCATGTGGCTCAACTGGGAGACTGCCCCGTACGCCGAGAACCTGTCCGCGCTGACCTGGATGCGCGACAACTGGAAGCTTCAGGTGATCCGCGCGGCGATGGGTGTGGAGCCGGCCGGCGCGTACCTCAGCGACCCGACCAGGGCGCGCAACCAGGTGGAGACCATCATCAACAACGCGGTCACCGCCGGGGTGTACGTGATCGTCGACTGGCACGCGCACGAGGCGCAGAACAACCAGTCGCAGGCGGTGGCCTTCTTCGGTGACCTGGCCCGCCGCTACGGCCACCTGCCGAACGTCATCTGGGAGCCCTACAACGAGCCGTTGCAGGTGAGCTGGACGAACGTCATCAAGCCGTACCACCAGGCGGTTGTCGCGGCGATCCGCGCCGCCGACCCGGACAACATCGTGGTGCTCGGCACCCCGACCTGGTCGCAGGACGTGGACGTCGCGGCGGCCAGCCCGGTGTCCGGCACCAACCTGATGTACACGCTGCACTTCTACTCGTGCACCCACGGCGCGTCGCTGCGCGCCAAGGGTGACGCGGCGATCCGGGCCGGCCTGGCGCTGTTCGTCACCGAGTGGGGTGCCAGCCACGCCGACGGTGGTCTCGACGGCCGGGCCTGCCTGCCGGAGGCGCAGTCCTGGATGGACTGGATGAAGGCGAACGGCATCTCCTGGACGGCCTGGAAGCTCGACGTCGGCACCGACACCACGAACCTGCTCAGCCCGGGTGCGCCGGTCACCGGCGGATGGGACAACTACCTGCACGGCCACGCGCCGTTCGTGGTCGCCAACATGAGGTGACCTCGGTCGCGATCAATCGCGATCGACGGCAGGAATCGTGCGACATGCCGGTGAGTCAGAGTGCTGACTCACCGGCATGTCCTTTGGACATAGCAGGCGTCGACCCGGGTGACACCCGATGGCCCGCGCGCGGGTGACACCCGATGGCCCGCGCGCGGGTGACACCCGATGGCCCGCGCGGCAGAGCGGCCCGGGCAGAACGGTGCGTCACCTTAACGCGCCGGAAACACTCCCGGTACCAATCCTGGGAACGCTCGTCGGACAAGTCGACACACCGATACGCGAACCGGGGTGACCATGGTCGAGAACACCACGAACGCGGCGACGTTCGACGGGCCGCTGGGCCGGTCCGGCAACGGCCGGGCGGTGCCCGCATCCCGCGCCCAGCCGGTCACGCCGGTCGACGACGCCGATCCGGCGGACCTCGCCACCATCGGTGTGGAGGAGGAGTTCCACGTCGTCGACCTGCACACCCGCGAGTTGGTGCCCCGGGCCGGGGAACTGCTCGACCGGCTGCCGGCCACGTCGTTCACCGCCGAACTGCACCGCAGCGTGGTGGAGACCAACACCGCCGTCTGCCGCACCCTGGACGAGATCCGTACCGAGCTGACCCGGCTGCGCCAGTCGGCCGTCCAGGTAGCCGACCGGGCCGGGCTGGGAATCGTGGCGGCAGGTACGGTGCCGCTGCGCGCCGACGGCGACCCGAGTGTCACCCCCACCTCCCGCTACCGGCGGATGCTCGACGAGTACCAGATGCTCGCCCGGGAGCAGTTGATCTGCGGCGCGCAGGTGCACGTCGGGGTGTCCGACCGGGATCTGGCGGTCGCCGTCACCCGCCGGGTCCAGCCGTGGCTGCCGCTGCTGCTCGCGCTGTCCACCAGTTCGCCGTACTGGATGGGTCAGGACAGCGGCTACGCAAGCGTCCGCTCGCTGGTGTGGCAACGCTGGCCCACGGCCGGCGACCCGGGCGAGGTGACAAGCGCTGCCGACCACGAGGCGCTTGTCGCCGAGCTGATCTCCTCGGAGACCATCACCGACCCCGCCATGATCTACTTCGACGTGCGGCCGTCGGCGCACGTGCCGACGGTGGAGCTGCGGATCACCGACGCCAACTCCGACGTGGACATCATCGTCCTGCTCACCGGCCTGTTCCGGGCGTTGGTCCGCCGGGAGGTCGCCGCGCTTCGCGCCGGCGTGGAGCGCACCGCCGTACGCCCGCCGGTGCTGCGCGCCGCCGTGTGGCGGGCCGCCCGCTCCGGGCTGGAGGGCGACCTGCTGGACCTGCCCCGCTCGGCCCGGCCGGTGCCGGCCGCCGAGGCGCTACGCCGCCTGGTGACCGACCTGCGCCCGCAGCTGGAGGCGACGGGAGATTGGGAACAGATAAGCGAGCTGACCCGCTACGCGCTGGCGCGCGGCAGCTCCGCCGCCAGGCAGCGACGGGCCTACGAGCGGCGCGGCCGACTGGCCGACGTGGTCGACCTGCTGCTCGACGAGACCCGGGGCCGGACCGGCGCCCCCGGCCCGGGTGCACCGCCACCGCCGGCCCTGCCCACGTACGTCGACGCCGGCGACGAGGTCTTCGGCCCGGACGGACCGGAGCCGGCGTACCGGCCGCTGCTCGCCGCCCTGCGCGGCCTGGGCACCGTCGGTCTGCGCCAACGCGAGCACGACCGCGACGAGGAGCAGCGTGCCCGGGGCGTGACCTTCAGCGTGGCCGGTGAGGCGAGCACCCGGCTCTTCCCGTTCGACCTGGTGCCCCGGGTCGTGCCCGCCGCCGACTGGAATGCGCTGCGCGCCGGCCTGGTGCAGCGCGCCCGCGCGCTCGACGCCTTCCTCCGCGACGTCTACGGCGAGCGGGCCGTCGTGGCCGACGGCGTGGTGCCGGCCTGGGTGGTGGAGTCCTCACCCGGCCTGCGACCCACCGGCGCGCTGATGGGTCGCCGCCGCACCCGCGCCCAGGTGTCCGGCACGGATCTGGTGCGCGACCCCGACGGCGGCTGGTACGTGCTGGAGGACAACCTGCGGGTTCCCTCGGGTCTCGGCTACGCGGTGCAGAACCGCAGGCTGACCCGGGCGGTGTTGCCGGAGCTGCCGGTGCCCGACGACCTGCTGCCCGCCGACGAGACACCTGCGATGCTGCACCGGGCGCTGCTCGCCGCCGCGCCAGCCGCCGCCGACGACCCCGCCGTGGTGGTGCTCAGCAGCGGCCCCGGCGACCCGGCGTGGTTCGAGCACCGGCTGCTCGCCGACGAGATGGGCGTGCCGCTGATCGGGAGCAGCGACCTGCTGGTGGAGGACGGCCGGGTGTGCCTGGTGCGCGAGGGCCGCCGCAGCCAGGTCGACGTGATCTACCTGCGGATGGACGAGGAGGCGCTGCTGCACGCGCCGGGCGCCGACGGGGTGCCGCTGGGCTGGCCACTGCTCGCCGCCGTGCACGCGGGGCGGCTCACCCTGGCCAACGCGCTCGGCAACGGCGTCGGCGACGACAAGGCCCTGTACGCGTACGTGCCGCGGCTCATCGAGTACTACCTGGGGGAGAAGGCGCTGCTCGCGGACGTGCCGACGTACCTGTGCGGGCTGCCCGAGCAGCGCGCCGACGTGCTGGGCCGGCTGGACGAGTTGGTGCTCAAGCCCGTCGACGGGTACGGCGGGGACCGCGTGGTGATCGGTCCGCGCGCCGAGGCGGAGGAGTTGGACGCCGTCCGGGAGCAGATCCTCGCCGCGCCGCACCGGTGGATCGCCCAGGAGGTGATCTCGCTGACCACCCACCCGGTGTTCGACGGCACCGCCCTCGCACCCCGGCACGTCGACCTGCGGGCGTTCGTCTTCCTCGGTGACACGGCCGAGGTGGCGCCGGTGGCGCTGACCCGGGTCGCGCCGGCCGGCAGCATGATCGTCAACTCGTCCCGTGGCGGTGGGTCGAAGGACACCTGGCTGCTCGGCGGAGCCGATCAACCACCCGCGTAACCCACGCTTGACCTTGATGTCATCGGGACGCAACCCGGCCAGCCAACCCTGGACCGGTCAGCGGCCCGAGCGACCCGAGCCGATGAGAGGTGAGCCATGTGCGGTATCGGAGGCGAGTTCCGCCTCGACGGGGCGCCGCCGGACATGGCGGCCGTCGAGCGGATGCTCCCCGCCCTCGCCTCCCGGGGGCCGGACGGCGAGGGGCGGTGGCGGCACGGGCCGGCGGCGCTCGTGCACCGCCGGCTGCGCATCATCGACCTGTCCGACGCCGGCGCCCAACCGATGGTCGACTCCGAGCTGGGCCTGGCCCTGGTCTTCAACGGCTGCATCTACAACTACCAGGAGCTGCGTGACGAGCTGACCGCCGCCGGCTACTCCTTCCGGTCCACCTCGGACACCGAGGTGATCCTCAAGGCGTACCACCGGTGGGGGACGGCGTGCGTCGAGCGGTTTTTTGGGATGTTCGCCTTCGCCCTGGTCGAGCTGACCACGTCCACGCTGGTGCTGGCCCGCGACCGGCTCGGCATCAAGCCGCTCTACCTCGCCGAGACGCCGGGCCGGATCCGCTTCGCCTCGACAGTGCCGGCGCTGCTGGCCGCCGGTGGCGTGGACACCGACCTCGACCCGGTGGCACTGCACCACTACATGAGCTTCCACTCGGTGGTGCCGCCGCCGCGCACCATCCTTGCCGGCGTCCGCAAACTGCCCCCGGCGACCGTACGCGTGATCACCGGCGACGGTCGCAGCACCGACACCGTCTACTGGCGGCCGGAGTTCACCCGCGCGGCCGCGCCGCCGATGTCCGCGGACGAGTGGCAGGAGCGGATCATGTCCGCGCTGCGCACCGCCGTACGTCGCCGGATGGTCGCCGACGTGCCTGTCGGCGTGCTCCTCTCCGGCGGCATCGACTCCAGCCTGATCGTCGCCCTGCTGGCCGAGCAGGGCCAGACCGGGCTGGCCACCTTCAGCATCGGGTTCGAGGCGAAGGCGGGGGAGAGCGGCGACGAGTTCCACTACTCCGACCTGGTGGCCCGCGAGTTCGGCACCGACCACCAGCAGATCCGCATCGGCGGCGACCGGTTCGTGCCGGCCGTGCACGCGGCCATCGGGGCGATGAGCGAGCCGATGGTCAGCCACGACTGCGTGGCGTTCCACCTGCTCTCCGAGGAGGTGTCGCAGCGGATCACTGTGGTGCAGTCCGGTCAGGGCGCCGACGAGATCTTCGCCGGCTACGACTGGTACCCACCGATGGCGAACGTGGCCCGCGAGGACGCCGTCGAGGCGTACGTCAGGGTGTTCTTCGACCGTCGCCACGACGCGCTCGCCGACCAGCTGGCGCCCGAGTGGATGCTCGACCACGACGCCAGCCTGGAGTTCGTCACCGCGCACTTCGCCGCGCCGGGCGCGGACACCGCGCTGGACGCGGCGCTGCGCCAGGACAGCCTGGTGATGCTCGTCGACGACCCGGTCAAGCGGGTGGACAACATGACGATGGCCTGGGGGCTGGAGGCGCGGGTGCCGTTCCTCGACCACGAGGTGGTCGAGCTGGCCGCCGCCTGCCCGCCGGCGTTGAAGCTGGCGCACGGCGGCAAGGGCGTGCTGAAGGCGGCGAGCCGGGGCATCGTCCCGGACGAGGTGATCGACCGCCCGAAGGGCTACTTTCCGGTCCCCGCGATCCGGCACCTCTCCGGCCCGCTGCTCGACGACGTCCGCGACGCGCTGACCGCGCGACAGGCACGCGAGCGGGGCCTGTTCCGCAAGGACTACCTGGAGGAGTTGCTGGACGCGCCGAACGCCCGGCGGACCACGTTGGGTTCGAACGCGCTCTGGCAGCTCGGGCTGCTGGAGCTCTGGTTGCAGCGGATCGGGGTTTAGATGAGGGCACGGACCGAGGCGCCGCGTACCACCCGCCGGGGCCGCCCGACCGGTCGCCGGCTGCTGCCGTCGCCACCGGTCGGCGAGGACTTCGCACCCGCGCCCTCCCCGGACGGCCTGCGGGTGGCGTTCCTGTCCGACCGGGCAGGGACGCCCGGCGTCTGGGTCCGCGACGTGGACGCCTCCGAAGCCGTCGCGGTGCCGACCGGCGACGAGCCGGTCCTGGCGGTGAGCTGGTCGCCGGACGGGCAGTGGCTTGCGTGCGTCGTCGCGCCCGGCGGAGCGCCCCGCACCGAGCTGTGGGTGCTGCGCCCCGACGGTACGCGCCGCCGGCAGGTCGCCGGCTTCGGCCGCCACTCGGCGTCCCTGTCCGGGTGGCTGCCCGGCGGCGCGCTGATGGCGGTCACCGAGACCGCAGAGCGGGGTACGGCGCTGCTGATCGACGCGGGGACCGGGCAGCGGCGGGTGCTTGTCGAGGACGACCTGCTCAGCCTGCTGGACGTCACAGCGGATGCCGGCGCCGCCCTGCTGCGCCGTGGCCCGCGCAACGCCCGCTGGCTGGAGATGCTGGACGTGGCGACCGGCGAGCGGCGGCGGCTGCTGCCGGACACCGGCCGGGGCAGCACCGACCAGGGCTGGTTCGGCCCGGACGGGACGAGCGTGCTGGCCCGCACCGACGTGTTCAGCGAACTGGCCGCGCTGGTGCGGGTCGACCTGACCCGGGACGAGCCGGCGCCGGTGCGGCTCGCCGGACGACCGGACGCCGAGCTGGAGTACGTCGCGGTCAGCGCCGACAGGCGTCGCGCAGCGCTGTTGTGGAACACCTACGGCGGGCGCAGCGAGCTGAGCCTGTTCGACCTTCCCGGCGGTGTGCAGCGGGCCGTCGCGGCGCCGGGGGAGGTGCTCGACGGCGCGGTCTTCGCCGCCGGAGGCGACCTGCTCTGCCTCACCGCGCAGGGGCCGGTGCAGCCCCGGGAGGTCTGGCTCGTCGACCCGGCGACAGCCGCGCCGCGTCCGCTGCGGCCGGACGCCGCCGCCACACGCGCCGGCGGTGGTGGAGTCGCGCCGCAGTTGGTGGACCTGCGGGCGCGCGACGGAATGCCGCTGTCCGGCTGGCTGTACCGGCCGCCCGGCCCCGGCCCCTGGCCGACGGCGATCAGCCTGCACGGTGGCCCGGAGGCGCAGGAACGCCCCTGCTACAACCCGCTGTTCCAGGCCCTCGTCGCGCAGGGCGTCGCGGTCTTCGCGCCGAACGTGCGCGGCTCGTCCGGCTTCGGGCGTACCTTCGTGGCCGCCGACAACCTCGCCGGCCGGTACGGCGCGATCGCCGACGTGGCGGCGTGCGCGGACTTCCTGCTCGACAGCGGCGTGGCCCGGCCGGGTCAGCTGGGCTGCCTGGGGCGCTCCTACGGTGGCTACCTGGTCCTCGCGGTGCTTGTGAACTTTCCCGGCCTGTTCGCCGCCGGGGTGGCCGAGTGTGGCATCTCCGACTTCCGGACGTTCTTCGCCGGCACGGAGCCGTGGATCGCCGCCGCCGCCGTCAGCAAGTACGGCGACCCGGTGCGCGACGCCGAGCTGCTGCGGGACCTGTCGCCGATGACCCACCTGGACCGCCTCGACGTGCCGGTGCTGCTCATCCACGGCGCCAACGACACGAACGTGCCGGCCGGCGAGTCGGCCCAGGTGGCGCAGGCCCTCGCCGCTCGCGGCGTCCCGTACGGGCATCTGGTCCTGGCCGGCGAGGGCCACGACTTCCTGGCCCGCGACAAGGCCGAGGCCGCCCGCACGGCCACCACCGCGTGGCTGGCCCAGCACCTCGCCGTCACCGCGACCGCTGTCGGCTGAGACGTCCGGGCACCTCGCCGCCATCGCGACGGTGGGCTGAGGCGTCCCAGCACCTCGCCGCGGCCGTGGCCGCACTCGGTCGAGGCGTTATCCTGCGCCGGTGGACGACACGGCGCAGGGCGAGCGGCTGGCCGCGGACCTGGGCCGTCAGCTTGCCGATCTGACGTTCGTCGACCTGGACACCGACGAGGTCACCGCACGGGTCATCGACGCGGTGGTGCGCTGGGCGCAGGCGCAGGGTTGGCGGGTCTACCGGCGGGCGCCAAGCGTGGTGCCGCTGCCGCCGCCCATGCAGGAGCGGCACTCCGTACTCGACGTGGCGTGCGCCCGCCCGGACGGCCCGCCGGTCGTCGTGGAGGTCGATCACACCGACCGGGCGCGGACGGTGCAGAAGCTGCGGGCGGAGGCGGACGCCGGGCGGATCCCCATCTGGGTGCGCTGGGGGGTCGGACGCTTCACCGCACCGCCACCGCCGGTGCGGATGGTGACAGTCGAGGTGACCCGGCGTGCCGGGCCGGCCGGGCGGGGACGCCTGCACAGCCGCACCAGCGACCGTCCCGCGCCGGCCCACTCCGCTGGCGGCGGCACGGCGGACACCCAGGCGCTGCCGATCCCGCTCACCGATCCGGTCGCCGACGCCGGTAAGGGCACCTGAAGCGAATCGTAAGCGCGGGCCGGCAGGCTCCTGGATGTCACCGGAGCACGACCGACAGCCAGGAGAATCCGATGCGCAAACTCATCAACTCGACCTACATCACCCTCGACGGCGTCATCGAGAACCCGACGTGGACCATGCCGTACTTCGACGAGGAGGCAGCCGCCTTCGCCGGTTCGCAGACGGACGAGGCCGACGCGATGCTGATGGGCCGGGTCACCTACGACGGCATGTCCGCCGCCTGGCCGCAGCGGGACGAGAGCGACCCGAGCACGGGTGCCGCCTACTTCAACAACGTCAAGAAGTACGTCGCCTCGACCACCCTCACCAACCCCACCTGGAACAACACGGAGGTGCTCCAGGGTGATCTGGTGCAGGAGGTCACCCGGCTCAAGGCCCAGGACGGGGGCGACATCATCCAGTACGGCTACGGCTCGGTCACCGCGCAGCTGGTCCACGCAGGGCTGGTGGACGAGGTCCGGTTCTGGATCTGCCCGGTGCTCCAGGGAGGCGCCAGCCTCACCGCCCCACTGAAGGACGTCCCGGTGTCCTTCGAGCTGATCGGCACCCGGGTGCACAGGAGCGGCGTCATCATCGCCACGTACCGACCGGGGACTGCCGCCTGACCGGCTGGTCAGAGCTGAGCGCGAGCCTCGCTCGGGCTCAGCTCCATGCCGTCGGCGACCAGGGCGTCGAAGCGTTCCCGCCCCAGGACTGCCAGAAGGCGTTCGGCCACCCGGTCGATCTCGTCCCGTTCGGTGGGAGAGGCGGGAGACCGGGTGACCAGCCGGGCGGCGGCCGCCGCGCCGAGGAGCCGGGCGGCGGCCTCCGGTGAGCGGACCGCCGACGCCATCCCCTCCAGGGGACCGATCGTGTCCCGTGTCGACGCGATCGCCTCGGCGGCCGCGAACGCCTCGACGTGCAGGGCGAGCGCGGCGTCCGGGTCGCCGTCCTGTTCGACCGCGTAGCCCAGCTCGACAAGGACCAGCGGCAGGTACAACGCCGGGCAGGGCTCGGCGCGGCCCTGCTCGACGAGGTGGCTCAGGTGGGTGACGGCGACGTCGAGCTTGCCGTCGCGGCGGGCCGCCAGAGCGAGGCTCATCTGCGCGAAGACGATGGCGCTGGGCGTGGCCTGCTCCAGCGCCAACTGGTACGCGCGTTCGGCGAGTTCGCGGCCCTGCGCGTAGTCGCGGGTCTGCACCGCGAGCCAGGCCAGCCAGGACAGCGTGCTGCCCACCTGCGGCCACAGTGCCAGCTCCTCGGCCCAGCGCAACCCTTCCCGGTACAGGGCTGCGGCGCGTTCGTGCTCGCCGCGCATGTCCGCGAGCCCACCCACCCACTCGGTCGCAACGAGCCGTCCCCACCGGTCGCCGAGCTTCGCGAACAGTGCGGCGCTGCGGGTCGCGGCGCTCTCCAGTGCGCCCTGGTCACCCATCGCGTGCGCGATCCTGGCCCGGGAGCTGAGCACCGCTGCCTCGGTCCACGGATCGGCGACGGTGGTGGGCAGCAGCTCCGCCGCGAGGGTCAGGTCACTGTGGTCGATCACCGCGTTCGCCGCGAACCAGGCGGCCCGTTCGTCTGTCCCACCGGCCACCGCGGCGTGTACGTCGGCTGGTCGGATCTCGTCGCCCTGCAACAGCGCGAAGCCGACCCGCCAGGGTGCCGAGCGCGCCGCCTGCTCTTCGTCGCCGCGTGTGGCGAGCGCCCGCCGTGCCTCGGTGAACCGGCCGCGCAGGTACCAGTACCAGCTCAACGCGACAGCGAGGCGCAGCCCGCCGCCGTTGTCCAGCGCCGCGCGCAGGTTCGCAGTCTCGGCGTCCAGCACCGCAAGCCATCGCTGCTGCTCGGCACCGCGAAGCCCTGGGTCGGCGCGTTCGGCCAACCCGGTGTAATAGGCGGCGTGCCGTGCCCGGACCGCGTCGGCGTCGGCGAGGCGGTCCAGACAGAACGCGGCCACCGATTCGAGCAGCCGGTAGCGCGGTGCCGCACCCGCATCGTCGAGCACCACGAGCGACCGGTCCACGAGTCGCGCCAGCGTGTCCAGGTCGCTCCCGCAGACCCGCTCGGCGGCCTCCGGCGTGCAGCCGTCGCCGAACACGGCGAGCCGGGCCAGGGCGAGCCGGTCCGCCTCGTCCAGGAGGTCCCAGCTCCAGCCGATGACGGCGGTCAGCGTCCGCTGCCGCGGCGGCACGTCCCGCTGCTGTGTGGCGAGCAGCCGGAACCGATCGTCGAGCCGCTGCACCACGCCCCGCACGCCGAGCGCCCGTACCCGGGTCGCGGCCAGCTCAAGCGCCAGCGGCAGGCCGTCGAGACGGCGGCAGAGCTGGGCCACCGCCGGCGCCGTGCGCGCGTCGAGCCGGAATCCGCGCTGCTGCGCGGCGGCGCGGGCGGCGAACAACCGGGCCGCCGCCGAGCGCCGGACCGTGTCCAGGTCACCGTCGCCGGGCACGGACAGCGGGGGTACGTCCCAGAGCAGCTCCCCGGTCAGCCCGAGCGGCTCTCGGCTGGTGGCCAGCACGCTCAGCCCGGGTACGTCGCGCAGCAGCCGGGCCACCAGCTCGGCGACCGGCTCGATGACGTGTTCGCAGTTGTCCAGCACGAGCAGCAGGTGCCGTTGCCGCAACGCCGCGACGAGCCTGTCGACGGCGGAGAGGTTGGTGCCGGGGGACTCGCGCACGTCAAGCGCGCCGAGCACCCGTTCGGCGATGCCGAGGTCCCCCGCGAGCAGTGGCGCCAGCTCGACCATGCGGACGCCGCCGGGAACGGTACGGGCCGCCTCGATGGCGAGTCGCGTCTTGCCCACCCCGCCGGGCCCGACCAGCGTGACCAACCGTTGCCGGGGCAGCAGGGTCCTCAGCTCGGACAGCGCCTCGGCCCGTCCGATCAGCTCGTCGAGCTGGGCGGGGAGGTTGTCGCGGGTGGTCGTCGCCGTCGGTGGCGCGCTCAGGTCGGCGTCCTGTTCGAGGATGCGACGGTGCAGGGCGACAAGCTCCGGGGCAGGGTCCAGACCCAGCTCGTCGGCGAGCCGGTCGCGCAGGTCGGTGTAGCTGTCCAGCGCCTCGGACTGGCGGCCGGTCGCGTACAGCGCCCGTAGCTGCACAGCCCGCAGGCCCTCGCGCAGCGGGTGCCGGGCGACCAGTTCGGCGAGGTCGGCGGCGACCAGGTCGTGCTCGCCGCGCGCCAGCCGGGCCTCGGCCCGCCGCTCGTGCACGGCGAGGCGCTGCTCGGCGAGACGGGTCGCTTCCGCCCGGACGAACTCGGCGTCGGCCACGTCCGCGTAGGCGTCGCCGCGCCACAGCGCGAGGGCCTCGGTGAGCCGGTCGACGTCGGTGCACCTGGCAAGTTCGCCGAACCTGTCGGCGTCGATCGCGTCGACCCGCAGCAGGTAGCCCGGTGGTCGGGACTCGACAAGGTCGCGGGCGCCGGGCTCGGCGTCGTTGAGCGCCTTGCGCAGCTGGGACACCCGTACCTGGAGGGCGCCGGCGGGGTTGGCGGGGGAGTCCTCGCCCCACAGGTCGTCGATGAGCCGGTCCGCGGACACGACCCGGTTGCGGTTGGTCAGCAGGTCGGCCAGCAGGGCGCGCACCTTGGTGCCGGGTACCACCACCGGCTCGCCGGCGTCGGTGGTGACGGCGAGCGGCCCGAGCACCCCGAACTGCACGGCGGTCATCGTAACGTCGCCCCGCGGCCCCAAAAGCGCTCCCAACCCCCTCCGACCCGCTCCCGACCCCTCCCGGCCCCCTCCGACCCCCTCCGACCCCGTCGATCATGGAGTTGTGGTGGTCGAAATACCGGCAGAAATCCACTAAGTCCCCCACCACAACTCCATGATCGACGAGCGGGGCGGGGCGGAGCGGGGCGGAGCGGGACGGGGCGGGGCGACGGGGGTGAGG